>JASFVG010000046.1:0-17020 GCA_050049955.1 Anaerolineae bacterium
CACCAGCCCAGTCAGCCGGCGCCAGTACCACCGCAGCCGCACCATCGCAAATCGGCGAGCTGTCCAACAGGTTGATCGGGTCCGAGATCATGCGGGCCCTCTCGAACTTCCTGCTGCTGACCGGGAACCGGAACATCGCGTATGGATTGTTGACCGCATTCGCGTGCGCGTTGACCGCGAAGGGCGCGAAGTCGCGATGGTCGTAGCCGTACTCGTGCATGTACCGCCGCATGAGGAGGGCGTTGATCGTCACGAAGGAGGCCCCGTGTGCAGCCTCATGATCCGCGTCAGCGGCCATCGCCAGTGCCGCTGTAGTGTCGGGGCCCAGTGTGTCGGTCATCTTCTCCACGCCGACCACGATGACGATGTCGGCCAGCCCTCCGGCAACCGCGATGTATCCCATCCGAAGAGCTGCTGCCCCCGATCCGCAAGCAGCCTCGATCTTGAACGCCTCAATGCCCCGCAGGCCGGCGAAGTCGGCGACCAAGGCACCGAGATGCTCCTGTCCTTCGAGTTCCCCGGACAGCATGTTGCCAACGTAGAGCGCATCGGCGTTCGTCACGGCGGCATCAGCCATGGCAGCCTGGATCGCTTCCAGCGCCAGGTGCCGCAAGCTGGTGCCCCAGTGCTCTCCAACCGTAGTCTGTCCGACTCCGAAGACCGCGACCTCTCTCATCTGACCATCTACTGCAACCGTCGGTCGGCCCAGCTGTCGGAGATAGCCGCTATCGAAGGTAGCCGCCATCCGACACAGCCGCTCATCTCTTCACCAGCTTCCCCGTGTACCGCGCGTACGTGGCGTAGTCGATCTCAACCCGTCGCGCGATGTAATCCCGGGTCAAAGGAGCTCGATGTTGACGTCCCATGATGCTGTCCGTGATCCGAAATGACATGGCATCCGAGCCGGCTCCAGAGCCATAGCTTGCCAGCAGGACGCGCTGGCCCGGCTGGGCCACGTCCAGGACTGCTGTCAGGCCCAGAGGCGACGATGCCGCGTAGGCATTACCTACCTCGTTGACCAGCAGCCCGACCTCCATCTGTTCCTCGGTGAAACCGAGCTGCTTCCCCATCCTGGTGGGGAACTTCACATTCGGTTGGTGGAAGATTACGTGGTCGTAGTCGCCCGGCTGCGCTGCCAACGCCTCCAGCAGGCCCTCGACGGCCCCTGCGACGTGCGTGAAATACGCGGGCTGTCCGGTGAAGCGACCGCCATGGGATGGGTACCGTTGATAGGCCCGCCGCCAGAAGTCGGGGATATCCGTGGCATAGGAGATCGATCCCTCGAACACGGCGAGAGCCTCATCCGCCGGACCGACGAGGAAGGCGGCACTGCCGGCCCCTGCCGTGTACTCCAGCTCGTCGGAAGGGCGCGCCTGGGCGATGTCCGAGCCGATGGCCAGTGCGTAGCCTGCCATGCCTGACCCCACAAAACCAATAGCTGCCTGTAGTGCCTCGGTACCAGCCTTGCAGGCGAACTCCCAGTCCGCCGCCTGCGTGTACGGCGTGGCGCCGATAGCCTCGGCCACGATGGTCGATGTGGGCTTGACGGCATAGGGATGCGATTCGCTGCCGACCCACACAGCGCGGATCTGCGTCACGTCCAGATCCCGGGCGCGGGCAAGCGCGTTACGGGCGGCCTCGATCGACATCGTCGCCACGTCCTCGTCGGGGCCCGGCACCGACTTCTCATGGATCGGTGTGCCACCCTTTCCCTCCATCCAGACGCGGTCAACCTCCGCCGCCGGCAGCCGGTAGCGCGGTATGTAGGCCCCATACCCTGTGATGCCCACGTCGTGGCTTGGTCTGAGAATCGGAGCGGCTCTATCCGTCATCTTCTGCTCTACTATGTATTAATAGGTCCTGCCAAGTGAGCCCAAGCTCATAGTGTTGTTTCCATTCGAACGATCCCTGCGCCCCGTCCTCCGGCATGCGGGATCGCTCGGTCTGGCCGGACGGGGCACGGTCGTGCAGGTAGGGATATCTCGTTCAGTGCACCCGCAACTCGGCCAGGACTGCCTCTGCGCGATCAGCCCGAATCGTACCCTCGGACACTATCGCTTCAACCACCTGATCAACTTCCTCAGCGCTCGCTCCCACGGCCATGGCCACCTGCCGTGCGTGGAGCTCCATATGGCCCTTCTGGATACCCTCCGTGGCCAGCGCCCGCAGCGCGGCCAGGTTCTGCGCCAGCCCCACGGCAGCGATGATCTCCGCCAGTTCCTGGGCTGCCCCCACACCCAGGATCTTGAGTGCCACCTGCGCCGTCGGGTGTACGCGCGTCGCGCCGCCTACTGTACCGACGGCCAGAGGCAGCTCCAGCCTTCCAACTAGGTCACCGTTGGCTTCCCTGGCCCACCCGCTCAGGCTGGTGTACCGGCCCGAACGAGCTGCATAGGCATGCGCCCCTGCCTCTACCGCCCGCCAGTCGTTTCCCGTCGCGAGCACGACGGCATCGATGCCGTTCATAATGCCCTTGTTGTGAGTCGTCGCCCGGTACGGGTCGGCTGCCGCGAAGGCCGATGCCTCGACGATGCCCTGGACGACGTCCTGGCCCGAGAAACCCCGGAAGGCCAAGGCGTCGCTGGGTACCCTGCAGCTTGCCCGCGCCAGCCGCCGGTCGGCCAGATTGGACAGAATCCGCAGCAGGACACGCCCGCCGGTGATCTGCTCGATCCGTGGAGCCAGGGCCTCGCAGGCGGTGTTGATCGCGTTCGCACCCATGGCGTCACGGCAGTCAAGAATCAGGTGCAGGATCAGCATCGGCCCAACCGCGGTATCCTCCAGGACCCGTGCCTCCAAACCCCTGGCGCCACCTCCCAAGCTCAGCAGGACGGGATCCGTCTCGTTCGCCTGGGCCAGCAGGTCCGCGCGTGCAGCCAGTACGTCAAGCCTAGCCGACCAGGGATCAGCGACATCGAGGACCTGAATCTGACCGATCATCTCCGGTGGCGCAGACGTGGCCGTGAACCCCCCGCCATTGCGTGCCAGCTTGGCCGCGAGGGATGCTCCTGCAACGACCGATGGCTCCTCTATGACCATCGGGATCAGCACGTCGCGCCCGTTGACCACGAAGTTGACCGCAATGCCCAGGGGCAGGGAATGCAGACCCACGACGTTCTCAATCATCTGATCGGCTCGTTCTGCCGTGAGCCCCATGCCAATGCCCAGCACCGCCGTCTCTGCTTCGTTCAGCCCCGCCCAGCGCGCGACTTCCTCAACACGCGCCTCCAGCGGTTTCCTGTAGTAGCCACTTAGACGGGATGATCGAGCCTCGGTGTTCTCGCTCAGGTTCTGGCCAATCATATTCTGGCTCAACAGCAGGCGAATCCACAAACTTGGCACATCAAAACCGCCGGAAGACACTTGTCTCCGGCGGCTCAGCACGACGATTATACCACTTCGGGCCTATCAAAACCTATCAAGTCACCATCGATACCTTCCCAGAAGCTATCGATCGCGTGGTGCGCAGGTCAGATCGGGGCCCTGGCGTCGATGCGCTACAGACGAGACCTCAGGTGGTGAAAGGGTCCACAGGATGACTTCTGGGGGAGATAGGAATCGGGCGCGGGGAGCACCATAGCCCTCCATGCCCAGGCCTCGGCTGACATAGAGCGTGGTTCCCCCTTGCTCGTACCGGCCCATCTCGTAGCGTTTCCCGAAGTCAGAGCTCGTGATGAGGGCGCCGACGAGCGGTAGCCGAAGCTGACCGCCGTGGGTATGTCCGCAGAGATAGAGATCCACGCCCAACTCCACAGCCTCCGGCATCAGATCGGGCGAGTGATACAGCAACAGGCTGAAGCAGTCCCCGGGGCAGCCGGCGAGCAGGCGGCGGAGGCGGGGCGCGTCGCGGGAGCGTTCGCGCGTGCAACGCAGCCCGATGAGCCGGATCGAGTGCCCACGGAGCTGTACGTCTGCAACATCGTCCAGCAGCCAGGTGATGGGAAGCCCCTCGAAGATCCGGGGAACCACGTCCCTCAGGTCGACCGGGGGGCTGCCCGTGATCGCGTACACCGGCCCGCGACTGAGCTCACAGAGCCTATTCAATAGGTCGCGCACCGCAGCGTGAGCTGCAGAATCACGTGTACTCGACAGGTTGAGGTAGTCACCGGTGAGCACGACCAGATCTGGATCACACTGCTCCACCTTGTCGAGTAGCTCCATCTCCCGAGGGGTGATGCCCTCGACGTGCAGATCGCTGATATGGAGCAGGCGCAACGGCGCACGACCAGCCAGTTTGGGAGACCGGAGCTCAGCCCGCGTGACACGGATGCGGAACGGTTCGATCCACGTGGCGTAGAGAGCTGCGGCTGCGATGGCCAGCTGGACCGCCGTTGTGCACAGCAGCACGGGCCAGGTGTTCCAGATCAGGCCCGCAGCGAACGTGAGAAGCGTGCGTAGAAGGGTCAATGCCAGGAGCGGCGGCGTGACGGGACCGAATGAGCGCCCCCACCGGGGCAGTAGGGCCAACCCAACGCCGTCCAGGAGGCTGATCACGCCGGACAGCACGGCGGCCCAGGGGCGGAGATGGCCCCACGGCCAACTGGCGATGGCGGCCAGCGCCAGCCAGGCAGGCGTCAAAACCAGGGGCGACACCTTGCCCAGCAGATAGCTGAGAACCAAAGCCGTGTGAAGCGCCCGTGGTCTGTAGTCGGGCGGATGGAATAGGTCGCCGAGGAGACCGTCGTTGTCAGAGCCAGCTGGTGGCATGGTGTTGGTATTCGCGTCTTCCGCTGGCGGTGTGCGCCTCGCCGGCGCGCCACCTGCTAGCGTGATCCCCTCAGCACGCCGTGCAGCACGTCCGGCACGTTCGTGATGATGCCGTCTACGCCAGCACGGATCAGGCGGCGCATCTCAGTCGGGTCGTCGACCGTCCACACATAGATGCGGTAGCCGTGCTGTCGGGCCCAGTGGACGTAGCCCTCGTCCACCAGCGTGTGGTGTGGATGCAGCGCTGCGAGGCCCTCGGGCGCCACCGCCCTGCCGATCGCGGCCTTCAGCCATGCAGGTGACGTACAGAGCAAACCCGTGCTGAGATGCGGTGCGTGCCCCTGCAGACGCCGCAGGATCAGCGGATTGAACGAGGAGAGGTGCACGTGCTCCGCCAGATCATAGACCTCGATAGCGTTCGCTACCGCACGCTCCAGGCGATCGTTAAGCAGAGATCCGCCCTTGAGTTCGACGTTGAGCAGCATCCGCCCGCCTAGTGCCTCTAGCACCTCCGTGAGCGCAGGAATGCGCTCGCCAGCGAATGCCGGGTCGAACCAGGACCCGGCGTCGAGTCGCTTCAGCTCCGAGAGCGTCATATCGGCCACCGCACCGCTGCCATCGGTCGTGGCGTCAACGGTGCCGTTGTGGATGACCACGGGCACGCCATCGGCGCAGAGCCGCACGTCGAACTCGATGCCGTCGGCCCCCAGCTGCACCGCAACATCAAAAGCGGCGAGCGTATTCGGAGGCGCGGCGGCGCTGGCCCCGCGATGGGCTATGTTGAGGGTGCGCTGCGCGGTTCGATGGCGGGGCGGCATGCGTGTTTCGGTTCCGAACCCTCGAGATCGGATGGGAACCCATGGTCATGCTGGCAGGCGGACATCGTACCCTGCCGGTGCCCGGGTCTGGGACCCGACACGGCGCATGCTAGGATTGCCCCAGGATCCAGTACTCGTAGAGATCCAGCTGAGGATCGCCGGTGATCTCCTCCACGGTCTCAAGGAAGGAGGCAGCGGTCGCTATTGCATAGCGATAGCGCGTGAAGTATGTCTGGAGGATGTCGAAGAACGCGTCATCCCCCACTCGCTCCCGCAGCTCGTGGAAGTAGAGAGCGCCTACGTCGTACACGATGTCCCAGTAGAGGTCGGGAGGGTACGCATTCGCTGGAAGCCCCGCTGGCATCTTCCGTCCTCGCCGC
The DNA here is from genome assembly GCA_050049955.1 of Anaerolineae bacterium. Taxonomy (GTDB): domain Bacteria; phylum Chloroflexota; class Anaerolineae; order B4-G1; family B4-G1; genus SKLM01. Next base: position 5,906 of record JASFVG010000046.1, read on the forward strand.
TTGAGGCTTTCGTACGTCTGTACAAAGACGCTCTGCACGATGGCGTCACCCCTCTGCTTGCCGTAGGCCTTCTCATAGTGGAGCATCGTGCTGTACTGTGTGAGACCCTCGTCGAGCCAGGGTTCGTCGATCTGATCGTTCCCGACCACGATGGTCCACCACTGGTGGGCGACCTCGTGGGCCGTCAGCCACTCGACCCCGGCGACCCCGGGATACAGACCGTCCTCGACAACGACCAGGCTCGAGTATTCCATGCCTCCCAGGTAGTTCGGCGTCTCGACCACATCCAGTTCTGTGTACGGGTAGGGGCCGAAGCTCTCGCTGAAGGCCTCCACCGCGTCGACGGCTACCTCGAGCGCCTTTCCCCCGCCGCCGGCGTGCCACGGATAGAAGTAGCTGTTGACCACGACGCCGTCTACCTCCCGGGCCGCCCGTTCGTAGTTCTCCCCCAGGATGAGGGCAAAGTCACGCATTGGCGCGGCCTCGCAGTCCCAGATCCCTTCCTCGGGGTGCGCGCAGGCGCCGGTTGTGATCACGGTGAACTCCGGCGGGGCCTCGATCGTCACGTGGAAGATGCCCACGTCCGCGAAGATGTCGTCCCCATGCTCCCTCGCGATCTCGAGGTTCCACCCCTCCTCGTTGTGGACGGGGATCTTTGGGTAGACGCTTGGCAGTGCCATGACGCCCCTGATGTACGAGAACAGCGCGTGGCCGTAGGCGCCCGTGGTGGGCACGTCCACGGTGAAGTCCATCGAGAGCTTCAGCATGCGGTCCGGCAGGAGCGGGGGATCGAGCGGGATTCTCAAGGCGCTGCCTTCTAGCTCGACGACGGGCGTGATCGGTTCACCGAACCTGAGGAGGTGGGTGACCGTCATCGTCCCGCCGTAGGCCGGGGTGTTGGGGAGCAGTCTCAGATACATCGTGTCGAGAGGCTCAGCCTCTGCATTCGTGTATTCGATCGTCTGGTGGCCCGTTACCCTGGCGTTTGCCGGGTCGACGACCAGCTCGATGTCGTAACTGGGGGCGGCGTGGCAGGCCTGGGCGTCGTCGGCGAACTGCTGCCGGAGGCAGACCTGGGGCAGCGGGACTGGGGTGGGTGAGGGCGTGGGTCGAGGTGTTTCCGTGGCAGCGGCGGTCGGCGTCATGCGGGCGGTCGGGCTTGACGAGGGCTCACTGGCGCTTGCCGTAGGAGGAACCGTCGTCGCCGTCGGTTCCCGGGTGGGTGACCCGAGGGCAGACGGGGTCGCGGGCGGTTCCGACTGCGAAGCCGAGCAGCCGACGACGATGATGATGATGGGCGACAGAACCAGCAGTGCCAGGCAGCACCTGGACACAAGCGCGCGCGGGAGAGGATATCTCATCGTGCTTTCTCTTCTTTTCCTGCTCTGGCCGCTCAGAGCTCTCCCAGGGTCGCGTCGAGCGGCAGCCGTACCTTCATGAGGCCGACCAGTCGGCGACAACCTCTGCCACCCGGGAGACCTGTCCGGAGAACAGATGATCCGCACCGGGAACAACCTCCAGCGTCTTGGGTGGCTGTAGACGCCCCACGTACCGTCTGAGAACGCCGGTGGGAGCAAGAGGATCGTGTTCCCCAACGACGAACAGCTTGGGGCGGGCGTCCTCGTCCAGAAACGGGTCTGAGGTGTGGTGCGCCACCAGGGCGATGGCCACCAATCGCTGCAACCTGCCGTCGCGGGCGGCGTGAAGTAGTGCCACCCACGCGCCAAACGAATAGCCTATCGCGGTCAACCCGTCTGCATCGATCTCCGGCTGGGCCAGAAGGAAGTCGACAGCCCCCTTCACGTCGTCTTGCTCTCCCACCCCATCCTCGAAGCGGCCCTCGCTGCCGCCCGCCCCCCGGAAGTTGAACCGGAGCGATGCCCGCCCCGCCCTCGCGAGCGCCTGACAGACCCGGACAATCAGCCCGTTGTCCATGCTCCCGCCCATCATCGTGTGTGGGTGGCAGACCACGGCTGCCGGGAAGGGGGCCGGATCGCCAGTCGGCAGATGAAGGCAACCCTCGAGTACGGGTCCCCCGTCAGCCGCCCGGAATGTGACGCGCCGCGTCACAGGGGTGTCAGGAGGTTCTGCCCGATCGTGCATCGTATGGCGATCCTGTCTCTCTTATGCAGTCCGACTATAGTGCCCCACAGCGTCCCGGGAAGTGCCGAATAGCTGGCGCTGCCAGCTCAGACGCCGATTGCCAGACAAGCTGTCATTCGCTGGTCCCCGCTCCGCCCGATGGACCGCACGCTCACCAAGCTCCACGGCCTCGCCTACCAGGAGCGCGCTATTATACCAGCCCGGGTAACAGGGGCCAATTGGACCTCGTCCCGCGGCCGGTATGGTGCAGATCGCTGAATCTTACTGGACCGTCCTTTCGACCGCGTGCCTGAGTCAACCGTGAGAACTGCACGACTGCGTCCTCTGGGGCCAGTGGTCTGCGCCATCGGTGCTCGAGTCTACGACCTCCTAAGCTGACTGGCGGGCGGTAGCCGTACAGGCAGAAGACAAACCCCAATCCCAAGCAACCGGCTGGTATCCCAGCAAGCGCCGTCATTCCGACCGGAGCGAAGCGAAGTCGCCTGCGGTCCCTTCGACTGCGCTCAGGGCAGGCTGCTCGAAGTGACGGTGTCGGTGAGACTGTCATTCGGCTGTCCGCCTGCCGTCATTCTGAACGTACGCTACCCATGCCGTCATTCCGACCGGAACGGAGCGGAGCGCAGTGAAGTGGAGGAATCTCCCCGTCGCGACCAGCGAGATTTCTCGGTTCGGCGCTGCAACGAGCTCCTCAAAGCACGGGCCGCGCCGCTTGCTCACATCCGACGCCTGCACTACAATCGATCCACCCAGCACAAGGAGGCGTCCCATGAGCCAGAAGGCCGGAATCCATATCGGTCGTCGCATGTTCATGCAGTCGCTAGCCATCCTGTTTCTGCTGATGATGGTCGCCGGCGTCCTTACGCTCGTCGTCCCGTCGGGGCAGTACGAGCGGGTCACGACCGACGGGCGCGAGATAATCGACCCCAATTCCTTCCGGACCATCGCGCGCCCCGACTATCCTATCTGGCGCTGGTTCTTGGCCCCCCTGGAGGTGCTCGTTGCGCCGGGCAACATCACCCTGATCGCCATCATCGTCTTCCTGCTTTTCATCGGCGGCTCGTTTGCCGTCCTCGAAGCCTGTGGGCTGATCCACGCCCTCCTGGCACGCATCGTCGCCCGGTTCGCCGGGCGCAAATACGCGCTCCTGCTGGCGATTTCCCTGCTCTTCATGCTGATGGGCGCCTTCGTCGGCATCTTCGAGGAGGTGGTGCCCCTCGTGCCGGTGGCCATCGCGCTCGCCTACTCCCTCGGCTGGGACGCGATGACCGGCCTGGGAATGTCGATCCTGGCGGTCAACCTCGGCTTCAGCGCCGCCGTGACCAATCCTTTCACCCTTGGCGTGGCCCAGGAGTTGGCCGGGCTGCCGCTCTTCTCCGGCGCGGCCCTGCGCGTGGCCATCTTTGGCGTGATGTATGTGCTCCTGGCCCTCTTCCTGACCCGCTACGCCCGCCGCATCGAGCGCGACCCCCGCGCCTTGCCCATCTATGGCGAGGATGGCGCTGACCGCGACCGCTACAGCACCTTCCCGGCCGCAGCCGTGGACAATCGCCGGCTGGGCAGGGCGCTGGGCTGGTTCGGTGCCTGCCTGGTGCTCATCCTGGCCACCCTCTTCGGCGCCCCCTTCATGCCGGCGCTATCCGACTACGCGCTGCCCATCGTCGGCGTGCTCTTTCTCGTGGCCGGCCTGGGTGCCGGGCTGGTGTCCGGCGCTGGTAAGAGGGTCTGGTCGGCTCTGGGCCAGGGAATGCTCGGTATCCTGCCGGCCATCCCCCTGATCCTCATGGCGGTTAGTGTCAAGCAGATCGTGACGGAGGGCGCCATCCTGGACACCATCCTCCATTGGGCTGCGGCGCCCCTCTCCTCCGCGAGCCCCTTTGCCACGGCGGTTCTGGTCTACGGCCTGGCGCTACTGATCGAGCTGTTTGTGGCCTCCGGCTCCGCCAAGGCCTTCCTGGTGATGCCCATCCTGTTGCCCCTGGCTGGCCTGGTGGGTTTGGCCAGCCAGGTGACGGTGCTGGCCTACTGCTTCGGCGACGGCTTCTCCAACCTGATGTATCCCACGAACCCGGTGCTGCTGATCTGCCTGGGATTGACCACGGTCCGATACTCGAAGTGGCTGGCCTGGTCGCTGCCGCTGTGGCTGGTGGTCATTGCCGTGTCAGTGGCGTTCCTGGGCCTGGCCGTGGCCATCGGCTATGGTCCGTTCTAGGCGCAGCGCTGTGTTCCCCGCCACCTACGACTCATCCCGGGCGCGCTTTCGCAGCTACCTGGACGCGGTCCGTTCTCGCTGGCCCAGCGCCCGGCTGGGGGCGCACGCGCTACGCGACGTTCCGGAGCTGAGCATCGATTGGATCACCGCCGGGGCGGCCGACCCACACCGCCTGTTCGTCCTGACGACCGGCCTGCACGGCATTGAGGGCTACGTCGGTGCGGCCATGCTGGCTCTCTTTGTGGACGAGTTCCTGCCGCATCTGGACCCCAGGGACGCGGGGCTGTTGCTGGTCCACGCCATCAACCCCTGGGGTATGGCGCACCACGAGCGCTGCAACGCCCACCACGTTGACCTGAATCGCAACTTCATCGCTCGCTGGGAGGGCCTGGAGGAGGCCAATCCGGACTATGACCGCGTCCTGGCCCTCCTCCACCGGCGCCGTCCACTGGAAAGCTGGCTGGTGGCCAATCTGCGGTTCTTTGGCGCTGTGGTGCGGTTGATCCTCGAGATGGGGGTGTCGCGCGGGCGAAATGCGATCATGGCCGGGCAGTACCGGCACGCGGAGGGCTTCTATTATGGCGGCCGCGGGCTGCAGGAGGAGACGCGGGTTCTGATGGGCCTCATGGAGGAGGCGCTAACCGGCTACGATCAGATCGTCCATCTGGACATGCACACCGGCTATGGCCCCCGCGACCAGATGAGCATCGTCCACCCCACCGGCGTGCCGGGCACGTCTGCTGAGTGGGAGCGGAAGCTGGTCTATCCCCGGGTGGTGCGGACCGACCCGGCAGAGTTCTATACCATCCTCGGGGACATGGCCAACCACTGGTACGCACTGCGCGACGACCGGCTTCCAGGCCGGCGAGTGTACGCGGCCAGCTTTGAGTTCGGGACCTTTGGGCACTCGCTCCTGGCCGAGATTCGCAGCCTGCGTGCTTCCGTCCTGCAGAACCAGCTCGAGGTTTGTGGCGTTGCCAACCGCGCGGCCGGGAAGCGGATGCGGCGCGAGTACGAGGCGCAGTATTACCCCGCCGACCCGGCCTGGCGCGAAAAAGCGATCTGCGACGCGCGCCAGGCCTTTCAAGGCGTCCTCTCCTTCTTTGGGCTCATCGGGCAGGCAGGTTGAGAGGGGGCGTTTGTCCTGACCGAGAATAGGCATCGGTCCGAGGTTGGTCCAAGAGGGCGGCCTGTTTCGGGGCGTAGAGGAGCGCGTATGTGCCCGGAGGGCACTGTGATCAGTATGCAGTGATCTGAGCGATAGCGATGCTGGCTGATCTTGGGCTGCGCTCCTCCTTGGGTTGCCATCAAAAAGGGGACCCGCCAACGAGGTAAGGGGACCTCAAAGCGGTGCTGTTGCGAGGGCACCCCCAACAGCCGGAGGCCGGTCGCTGAGGGTCTGCCGGGCTTGTTCACCGCACAGCAGTGAGGACCGCAGAGCCAGCGCGGGAGCCCATCAATCTATGTGCCACATAGCGAGGGCTGCGGGAACTCGCCTGGTCAGTGGTCCTGAACACCTGCCCTACGTTGTGGGGGATGCTGTCATCTTCCTCGCTGGACAGTAGTGAGAACCCCTGGATCGGAGGATCGAGCTATGCGCACACTCATTCACGACGTGACGGCGATCACACTGGACGAACGGGACAGCGTCCTCCGAGGTGCCACGATCGCGCTGCAGGATGCCAGGATCGTGGCGGTGGGCGAGGTGCCGGACGCCTTCACGCCTGATGAGGTCATCGACGGGAGCGGGCACGTGGCGCTGCCCGCCTTCTTCAACGGTCACTGCCATGCGGCTATGACGCTCGAACGCGGCTGGGCCGAGGACCTGCCCTTCGACCGCTGGCTCAACGAGAGAATCTGGGTCGCCGAGTCGGCGCTCGAGGAGGAGGACGTCTACTGGGGCGCGGCGCTGGCATGCTGCGAGATGATCCGCGCTGGCATGGTCGGCTTCGCGGATCACTACTTCTGGATGCATCAGGTGGGTCGGGCGGTGGAAGAGAGCGGCATGAAGGCGCACCTGGCCTGGTGCCACTTCGGCCCGGCCCCCGAGCAGGAACTCGGCGGGGTATCGTTCGAGGAGACGGTCTCCTTTGTCGAGCAGTTCAAGGGCGTCGGCGACGGACGCATCCGCACCGCGATGGGACCGCACTCGCCGTACATGACCCCGACAGGGGTTCTGGAGCGCTTCGTGTCTGAAGCCCACAGAATCGGTGTGGGGGCCCACTTCCACCTCAGCGAGTCGGAAGAACAACTCTGGAACTCACTCGACCTGTGCGGGGCGACGCCGGTCGCTCACGTGGCGTCCCTGGGCCTGCTGGATCTACCAGAGGCCTCGGTGGTGGCCCACTGCAACGCCGTCACCGACGAGGACTTATATACGCTCGCTGACAAGGGGGCGTGGGTGGCCCACACGCCGAAGACCTACCAGAAGCTGGCGATGCAGATGCCCCCTCTCGCGCGGATGCTGGAACACGGCGTGAGGGTTGCGCTGGGGACCGACGGGCCCGCCTCGAACAGCGATCTCAACATGCTGGAGGTCGCGCGCCTGACCGGGCTGTACCAGAAGGATGCGCTGGGGGATCCAGAAGCGATGCCGCGGACGCAGCTCCTGCGCCTGGCCACGCAGGCCCCGGCTGAGGCGATGGGCTTCAAGGCAAGTGGCGTCCTGGAGGCGGGGAGAGCCGCAGACCTGGTGCTGCTCGACACGCGCGCACCGCATTGGATTCCCAGGCACGATCTGGTGGCTGGCACGGTCTACGCCGCCCACCCGGGTGATGTGGCGTACGTGTGGTGCAACGGGAAGCTGCTGTATCGGCGGGGCGAGTTCCTGACGATGGACGTGGAGCGCATCAGCTGGGAGGCAGAGCGACGGGCCTTCCGCATGGTCGGCACGCCTATGCGTCAGGTGCGCCGATACCCGGCGTAGGATACCTTGCGGCTGTAATCCGCACTGGACGACCCCCCTCTCACACGGTGAAGCCCCCCTGGGGAGAACGATGCTCGTGCGCCTGCTCACCTCGCTCCTCCTGGATGAAAGCAGCTCCGGAGACAAACGCAGCGGGACCTATGGCGCTAGCAGGGACGGACGTGGGCTACCTAGAGGTGCCCACATGAGCTGACGCGATGCAGCGCCTTCGGGGAGGAGCCGCAGAACGCGCGTCAGATTCTGCGTGGCACACCCGTTTCGGCGTCGGATTGCGGAACCGGTCTCGCCTGGTAGAATGGAGGAGATGACGAGGGGCATCGGAGGCGATGGCATACCATGCACTGCCGATCAGAGGCGAGCTGCAAAGCAATCGGAGATGGGATTCGGCACTCTCAGAGGGCCGGGATGGCGAGAGCCATAGGGCCCCAGGAAGCCGGGCAACAAGCGTTGGGAGCCTGAGAATGACAGAGAACACGCAGCATCTTGTGCCAGCTGAGCCCCCGGCCGATGTGCCGGATATCCAGCGGGGGAATTGGCTCGCTCTGCCGGCCACGGATCCCGTGGTCGAGTATGTCGCGGAGACCTTGTGGGACCGCCCGCAGCAGCCGGTGGCCTGGGAAGTGGCCCGGCTGTCCCAGGCCGCCTACATCTATCGAGAGACCTCCGTCGGCTGGGCGCTGGTTGCCAAGTTCTATGCCGTCAAGACGGGGTCCTCGGCGCACAAGCATGCCGTCCATGAGCTCGAATACATTCGACAGGCCCAGGCGGCGGATGGGGCAGAGACAGATGCACGACCGATCAAGCCGCTGGCCGAATGGCGGGGTGTGCTATTCCTGGAGTACGTCCGCGGGCTGACCCTGGAGGACACCATCGCCGTCCGGCGCAGCCAGCCCGGTGAGCTCAGCCGTGCCCTGGAGAGCGCGGGACGGTTCCTGGCAAAGCTGCACGGGAACGGTGCGCGGCCGGATGCCGCACCCGACATTGGGGAGCCGGTCCGCTATGCCCACGAGATTGTGGTCCAGCTGGCCAAGCACGGTGTGCTACAGGACTATCCCATCGCTTGTGACGGCCTCGCCCGATTGATCGACCGCTGGGCCGCCGATGCGGCGATGGAGGACTTCCTGCCGTGTCTCAATCATGGCGATGCGACGACCACCAACTTCGTCTTTCCCGCACAGGGCGGCGTGGTGGTCGTCGACTGGGAGCGGCTGGGCGTGGCAGACGCGGCGTCCGACCTGGGACGCTTGATGGCTGAGATCACGCACAGCATCAACCAGCATGGGGGACGTGTGAGGGAAGCGGAGCCGTTCATACGGCACCTGGTCGATGCGTACCGCCAGGGTCTGCCCGCGGACTGGAGCGCCGACGCGCTGATCGACCGAGCCATCTTCTACCGAGCGTCGAGCACCCTGCGCATCGCCCGGAATGGGTGGATCTCTAGACTCGACCGCACCGCACTCGTGGCTCAGGCCATGGGTCTGCTGGCTCAGGCGTCTTAAGCGCGGCAGGGAGCACCATTGGCGAGCGTGCTCGGCAATGAGCCGGAAAGGCTGCGTGATCTGAGACTGCCAGCGTGAGAGGGTTCAGCTGCCCGGTCGGCGCCAGGCGGTGGGCAGCCGGGTAGCCAGGACCTCGCGCTCCCTCCGTGATCGGGGCGGAGCCCTGTCGTGAGCAGGGGATCCCGCAGGGTGTGTGCGGCTAGCCCTCGCTCAGAGGCAGGGGCGTGTGCGATGGGTGTGAAAGCCCTCCCGCGGCGAGGGTCGGAAACCGGCGAGGGCCAGCTCAGGGGACCGCGTTGTCAGAGATCAGACCGTTGATGTCGGCTTCCCAGCACTCACATGCGACGCGTTCCTCAGCGTCGCGCGTCATCGTGCCCTCGTACGGCATGGCCGCCTCGTGAGCGGTCCAGCCTGAGAGGACCATGGGACGTGACCCGCTTCCCGCAGGAATCCACTCCCCGTTGTACCGGCGGGCGAGGTGTAGGTGCGTAGCGTCGGCGAACCCACCCTCGCACGAGGGATGGCCAATCGGCTGACCCTGCTGGAGCCACGCACCTTCCTCAACCCGATCCTGCGAATGAACGTGCATGTACAGCAGCACCCAGCCACTCTGCTCGAAGCCGTCCCCGTCAAGGTCCAAGATCACCTCGCCGTTGTCACTCCGCAGCACCAGCCCCGGAGCCGCGGCAGTGGCCCAGTCGGGTGCGGGTGCGCAGCCGAGCATCTTGCCGCCGGGTACGAAGTCGAGCGCAGAGAGCCCGCTGCCCGTCCCCCAGCCCCCGTGAGGTCCGCCGGTGTAGTACCACATCTCTCCCGAGGGCCACGGCAACCGCAGCTCTGGCTGCACCAGGTCCTGGGGTACGAGCGGGTCTACGGTGAAGGAGAACGGGTTGCCGAAGAAGCGCCGGTAGGTGGTTGAGAAACCGTCCGGGCCGAGGTCTGCCAACCACCCGTCCTCGCTGCTGGCCAGCTCTGCCAGAGCGTTCTGGACGCCCGCCGTACCCGCATTGATCTCAGGAGCTAGGCCGATCCGAGTCCCGTTTGCCAGCAGAACGGTGGTGCGATCCCCGTGCTTCCACCCGTAGTAGCCCTCGTTGAGCCGGACCGCTGCCCAACTCAGCTGCTGGAACAGCCCCTCCTGATAGGCCTGGACGTGCCCGATAGGGTAGGTCAGCGTAGCGGCCGCTGGTTGGGGCTCCGAGACCCACCCTGATTGCATCTCCAACAGGGTCAGCAGCACCCGGGGGCCAACGCTGAAGCGCTGGGATACGATCTGAACGATGTCCGGCCCGAAGCGCAGCTTTCCCTCCACATCCTCGGTGTAGTCGGCGAGGTACCCTCCCCGCCGCATAATGAATCCTTCCAGGTCGAACCCAATGGTCGCTGGCCCGTACACCATCTCACTGTCCGGGATCAGCTTGGTGGAGGGACCAACGCGTGTGGCGACCGTCGGGATCTTCAACGTCTGACCAGCGCCAATGCTATCCGCGCTTGCCAGGCCGTTGGCAGCCACGATTTCCTCCACGCTGCATCCGTAGACGGCGGCGATCAGGCTCAGGGTCTCGCCGGGCTGCACCGTGTAAGAGTCAATGCCGGACCCCTGCCCGTAGCCCACCGGCGTGGGATTAGGGGTAGGCGTGCCCGTGTACCGCCCCGGGTAGGCGGGGGAGGGCGTGGTCACAGGTGTGGGCGGCGGGTCAGTAGCTCGAGTTTCGTGGGCTTCGGCCGCAGGTGTGACTGCCACCGCTGGGGAGGTCCCTTCCCGCCGAGAGCTCTCCGTCTTCCTGGCCTGGGGCGTGGGCCGGTGCCGGTAGCAGGCGACCGACAGAGACACTGCCCCCAGGCTGACCGCGCCCAGGGCCAACAGACGGTGCCATCGATAGCCGCGGGGGCGCCGGCCCGAAAGGCCACGGCTACGCTTCATAGACCACCTCTCCGCCGACGATGGTCATCGTAACCTGGGCCTTGTGGATCTCCAACGGGTCGATACTGAGTATGTCCCGATCCAGCACGACCAGATCGGCCAGTTTCCCTGGCGTGATGCTCCCGAGCGTTGCCTCCCGGCCGCTGGCAATCGCCGGTCCCATCGTGAACGCCCAGACAGCCTCCACTGGCGTCAGCCGCTGCTCGGGGTACCAACCGCCCTCCGGCGCGCCAGAGCGCTCCTGGCGGGTGACGGCAGCGTGGATGCCCCAGAGCGGATTGGGACTGGCGACCGGCGCGTCGGAGCCGAAGGCCAGCGTCACGCCGGCATCCAGCGTATCGCGGAACGGATACGCAAAGCGGCACCGGGAACCGATTGACGTGTTACAGAGAGGGATATCGTCGGTGAGGTGGATGGGCTGCACGGAGGCTGTCATACCCAGGCGGGCCAGCCT
>JASFVG010000047.1:0-16584 GCA_050049955.1 Anaerolineae bacterium
TCTCCAATGTGTTGTCGATGCTGCGCACCCAGTATGTCTTGACCTACGAATCGCGTCTGCCTGAGGATGGGCAGATGCACAGCGTGCTGGTTCGCGTGCGCACGCCGACGCAGCTCGAGGGATTTCGGGAGTATCGAGTAGAGATGCCGGCCGCGCCGGTTGAGGACGTCGAAGAGGAATCTCAAGACGACGCGCCCACGTCGGAGCCGTCCTCTGCGACGCCGGTACCAGAGCTCGAGCCAGAACCGGTGCAGGAGGGGGGATCTACATCTATCCAGACCTGGATCCAGGACAACGTTCTGCTCGCGGCATTGGCTGTTGGAGCCATCGGGTTGCTCTTCCTGGCGCTGGTAATCGTTGTGATCTTCCTAGGCCGCAGGAGAAGGGTTGGAGCCGATGAGGCGGCGGTACTCGAGCCACCCGAGTACCCCTCGGGGCAGCCGGTTGGCTTCGACTTTGAGCCTGGAGGGGTAGGCCCCTCCGCTGGATTCGGTACTGACGTGGCCGACTACGGAACGGCGCCGGCGCCCCCACCACGCATGGATCAAGCCCCGGCTTACGGCACAGCGCCGTCGCCGCCGTTCGACGTCCCGGTGGCCCCATCGCCCACGGTCCCTCAGGACGGACTCCAACCATCACAGGAGGACCGAACACGCATTCTGGATCGGGCGCCGAAGATGCCCTTCGTGGGCCTCTTGATCGATCGCGACTACCCAACCCAGAGACTGGATATCGCCAAGCCAACACTTGTCGTCGGCCGATCGCAGGAAAGTGACCTGATCGTCGACCACAACACGGTCTCTCGCCAGCACGCGACGATCAAGCTGGAGGGGGAGCAGTTCTACCTGTACGACATGGCCAGCACCAATGGCACGTTCGTGAATGATGCGCAGATCCACGAACCAACGGCCCTTGCGGACGGCATGACGGTACGTTTCGGTGAGAGAGCATTCATCTTCAAGGTCATCTCCTTGGAGAGCTAGCCCTCAGACAGGCCACTGACGAAGGCCGCAGCCCCGCCCGGCGGTAGGAGTCCCGATCGCATGTGCGGCTGCGGCCGACCGATATCCCCGTTGCAGCGAGCCGTAGACGCCCAAAGGAGGACAGATTGATGAGAGGTCGTGACACGCTGCAAGTCACTCTGCCCAACGGTCAGGTCGAGAGCCACCCCATATCGGCATCGAGACTCACCATTGGACGGGCTCCGGACAATAACATTGTGCTCGCGGATCCCAAGGTCTCGGGCCATCACGCCCTCATCCAGATCAGCGGCTCTACCGTCGAGATCGTCGACCTGGGCAGCAGCAACGGCACATATGTCCGAGATCAGCGGCTCGCAACACACCATCCTACGGCCCTTAGTCCAAGCCAACCCGTTCGCTTGGGTGATACGACGTTGCACTTGCAGCGGCATCGACTCCCCGCGGAACCCTCGCCGCGAGCAACCGCACCAAGGTCCCCGACGTCGATGAGGGGAAACCAGCTGGTGTTGCAGGCTCAGGTAGCTGGGTATGTGGATGAGATGCCTGTGACGAAGGCAGAGCTAACCCTAGGCCGAGCGGACGACAATGACATCATACTGGATCACCGCCAGGTTTCGAGCCACCACGCCAGGCTTCGCTTCGCCGGAAATCAGCTCGTGGTTATGGATTTGGGCTCGCTCAACGGCACGCGGCTCAAAGGTCAGCCGCTGCCCAGCCGCGAACCGGCTCGTTTCTCGATAGGCGACGTCATTCAGATCGCTGGTTTTGGTTTCGCCATCCGGCTGGCAACGGCCGACGCACCTGCTCCGGTTCCGCTGGCCGACCAGGTTCGCCTCTCGCCGGCGGGCCCGGCTGGGCTGGTGGTTCACGTCAAGGGGGAGCAGAGGCGTCACCCCCTGAAGGAATCGAATACCACGCTGGGCAGGGCGCCCGGCAACGCCATCGTCGTTCCATCTCCCGTGGTGTCCGGTCGCCACGCCCGCATTCGTCGGTCCGACGGATCCTATTCGATCGAGGATCTAGGTAGCAGCAACGGGCTCCTGTTTGGAGGGGAGCGAGTGACGCGCAGGACCTTGATGCACGGGGACGTCCTGCAGATAGGCAAGGATGTAGCACTCGAGTTCCGTGATCACATCGGCTTCCAGCCGGTGGAGGCCCACCGAGCGCCTCTGCCATCACAAACGCTGCAGCTCACAACCGAGACTGTCACCATTGGGCGCGCGGGTGACAACGACATGACGCTCGACCACCCCCAGGTGAGCCGCTATCACGCTGTCATCGAGCGCCTTGGAATGCGGCAACGCGTCACGGATCTCAAGAGCTCCAATGGAGTCTTCGTCGGAGGGAAACGCATTGAGAAGGAAGCGTGGCTCAAAGAAGGGGACGAGATCCGCATTGGCCCCTACCGGTTGCGCGTGGGTGAGAATGTCCTTCAGCGCATGGCCGAGGAAGGATTGCGCATAGACGCGCTGCACCTCCAGAAGTGGGTGACCCAGAAGGTGAACCTACTGCAGGATATCTCCCTCTCGATCCTCCCCCAGGAATTTGTGGCTCTGGTCGGCCTGAGCGGCGCAGGGAAATCGACATTGATGGATGCCCTGAACGGGTTCCGACCGGCTACCCACGGTGCCGTGTTCGTCAACAACGTCCACCTATATCAGCAGTTTGATCTGTTCCGCAACGACATGGGATACGTGCCCCAGCAGGACATTGTCCACACCGAGCTTTCGATATACAAGGCGCTCGACTATGCCGCCCAGCTGCGGATGCCGGCTGACACGACGGCCGAAGAGAGACATCAGCGTATTCTGGAGGTGTTGGAGGAGCTGGATCTGTCCGAGCGCAAGGATGTGCCCATCCACAAGCTTTCAGGAGGCCAGCTCAAGCGCGTCTCCATCGGCGTCGAGCTTCTCACCAAACCCCGGCTGTTCTTTCTCGACGAACCCACCAGCGGCCTGGATCCGGGTACCGAATACAATATGATGCGGCTCCTCCGCAGATTGGCCGACCAAGGACGCACCATCCTTCTGATCACGCATGCCACGAAGAACGTGATGATGTGCGACAAGGTGATTATCCTGGTGCGTGGTGGCCACCTGGCCTACTACGGACCGCCGGAAGAGGCGCTGACCTACTTTGACCAATTCCGCACTGATCGGGAGCGGCGTACCAAGGATATCGAGTTCGACGATATCTACGCCGTCCTCGAGGATGATCAACGCGGTACATCGGAGGAATGGGCTGAGCGGTATAGGCAATCGCCCCAGTACGCAATCAACGTGGTCAAGCGACTGCGGGAGCGAGAAGGGCCCGTTGCAGGCGCGGAATCGCCGTCTGGGGTGACTGCTGTCGGCCTGCGGCGGCAGGCGTCAACAAGGGGTGTATCAGCCCTCCGCCAGTTCTTTATCCTCTCGATGCGCAACCTCGCCATCATGGCTCAGGACAAAGCTACGCTTGGGCTGATGCTAGCCCTTTCACCCCTCATCGGCCTGATGGACTTCATGTGGGGCCGGAGCTTGTTCGACCCGGTGGAGGGTGATCCCGGTAAGATCATCACCATGCTGTTCATGTCGGGGTTGATCACCATTCTAGTCGGTGCACTGGCAAGTGTGCGCGAGATCGTCAAGGAGATAGACATATATAAGCGGGAACGCGCTGTCAATCTCAAGATTGTGCCCTACATTATGTCCAAGATCTGGGTTGGCTTCGTGCTAGCCCTCTATCAGGCGCTGGTGTTCCTGCTTTTCAAGTGGGCCATGGTCGGTCTGGGGCCCGGACACCTGGGCCTCACCGGCTGGCTTGCTCTGTACGTCACCCTGTTCCTGGGCGCTATGTCCGGCTACCTGGTGGGCCTGGCAATATCAGCGGCCGCGCCGAATCAGAACATGGCCCTCTTGCTGGTGATCGTCGTCCTGGTACCTCAGTTCCTCTTCGCCGGTGGGCTGATGCCGCTCGATCTGATTCCTGGAGGAGACATCATCAGCTACGTCGTATCCACGCGTTGGGCTTTCGAGGCCGCGGTCAACATCACGGGCTTCGGTGATCCGCTGGTCAATGATCCATGCTGGGACAGTCTGGATAAGGACGGCACCGGCGGGGAGCGGGGTTGGAACGACTATCTCAATCTGAGTGACGACGAGAAGGCCGCCGCTGGATGCGTCTGCATGGGATCACGCATCTTCGAGGGAGCGTGTCGGGACTTCCCCGGCATTCTGAACGACGACTACTACACGGATCAAGCCCGCGCTGCCCTGGTCCGGGAAGAGCCGATCCAGCCCGGACAGCCAACGGCCCAGCCGACTTTCACACCCTATCCTACGCTGACGCCCTATCCAACGATGACACCGTTGCCTACGCCGGAGAATCCAGCCGATTTCGACGCCTACATGGACGAGATGGAGCTTCAAGGGGATGAGTACCAGGAACTGCGGCAACAGCAGGGAGACGAATACCAGGATCTGCGGCAGCAGCAGGGAGATGAGTACCGGGATCTGCGCGAGGGCCAGGGGGACGAGCACGAAGTCGCGATGGAGGGCTACGCTGACGATCTTACCGAATGGCAGCAGGATAGAGAGCAGGCTATTGGCGGCGCGGAGGGGATGCTCAAGTCGATATTCGAAAGCTATGGCCACGCCTTCCAGGGGCGAACGGAGTCGCGCTGGATAACCATGTCTATCATTATGGCCGGGGTACTGGGCCTGATCGTCTTCTTCCAGAGACGAAAGGACGTCGTTTGATAGGTACTGGAGGGGAGCAGACAGACCCGTTGAGAGTCCGCTGCCGGTCACGAAATCCGTTTGGAACTGGCGGACCTATCGAGCCCTGCGTACGTTTCCGCTGCGGGACATAAGGGAGACGAAACACTCATCGGAAGCTTTCGAAAGAATCCATGGTGCGCGGGCGCACCACTCAGAGTCCAAGGAACTCTACGCCATGGGGCAACCTGCTCGTCATTCCGACCGGAGCGAAGCGAAGCGGAGGAATCTCCCGGTCGCGACAATCGAGATTTCTCGACTCCCTGCGGTCCCTCGAAATGACGAGTTCCTTAGTAGCGCCACGGTCACACCACTGGATTCAGGTGCCCGGTGGAGATCCCTCCTGGTCCGAGGAGGGAGGATTCCAGGAATCGCTGAGGCGCGAGAGCGCCCAGGTAGAGCTTGAAATGACATCGTAGCGAAGGAGACCGAGCCGATGGATCTTGAAGGAAAGAGACTAGGTCAATACCAGGTCATTGAGGAGCTGGGGCGCGGCGGCATGGCCATCGTGTATAAGGCCTTTCAACCGTCGCTGAACCGGTATGTCGCTATCAAGGTGCTGCCGCAGCAATTCACATTCGACAACCAGTTCGTCCAGCGCTTTCTCCGCGAGGCGAGGTCAGCCGCGGCCCTGCATCACCCGAATATCGTGACGATTCACGACGTCTGTCACCAAGACGGTCACTACTTCATCGTCATGGAATTCGTGGAGGGCGCGACGCTGGACCAGGTGGTAGCCGAGAGCGGACGAATGCCTCTCCCACGCATCCAGCGCATCGTCTCCCAGGTAGTAGACGCCCTGCAGCACGCCCATCAGCGAGGGCTCATCCACCGCGACATCAAGCCCACCAACATCATGGTGGACCCGCAGAGGAATGATCACGTCACGCTGATGGACTTCGGTCTGGTGCGGGCGGCGGAGGACAGCGGCCTCACCAAGACCGGCACCATCGTTGGCACGCCGGAGTACATGTCGCCGGAGCAGGCCGAAGGCGGAGAGATCGACCGGCGAACCGACATCTACTCACTGGGAGTGGTGCTCTTCAAGATGCTCACCGGGCGCGTTCCGTTCAGCAAGTCAACCCCCCATGCGGTGCTGATTGCCCACATGACTCAGGAGCCGCCTTCTATCAGCAGCATCAGCCCGGGCCCTCCGGCACCGGTTGAGGCGGTCGTGCGGAAAGCACTGGCCAAGGACCGTGAAAAGCGCTATTCACAGGTCGGTGACCTCGGTCGTGACTTGGCGATCGCCGCTTCCGGTCAGATGCCTCCTGGGCTGGGGAGACCCACACCCCCGCCGGCGCCTGCGAGCGCGGCGGTTCAGCCGACCGTGGTCACGCAGAAGCCAGCCGCGAAGGCGCGGGGGAAAGGCTGGATTTGGGCTGTCGGTGGGGTGGCTGCCCTTCTGCTGGTGGGGGCGTGTGTCGTGGCAGCGCTGGCGCTCGATTTACTCCCCTTCTCGGCATCAGCCGCGCCAACGTCGACGCCGGCGCTGGCTCCCACATCGACGCTTGTACCGACCCGGGAGGCAGCAGACACCGCAACGCTAGCCTTCACGCCCTCTCCGACGATTGAACCTTCGCCGACCGTGGAGCCATCACCGTCACCATCCCTGCTTCCCTCGGCGACTCCCAGAGCCACAGAGACGTCGACGCTCACACCAGCGCCGACTGCGACTGACTTGCCGGCGCCCACAGCGACATCCGCGGCGACAGCCCAACCGACAGCGGTGCCTCAGGCGACGACGCCACCACAAGCAACAGCGCCCAATCTGATGGCGCCATCTCAGGGTGGCACGTTCAAGAACCCTATTGGCTTCCAGTGGGGAGGCTCGCTGGGCGCAGGCCAGTCCTACCAGGTCACGGCTTCCCACCGCAGCAGCGGATACGTCATGCAGAGTGGTTTGCTGACGGCGCAGAGCTGGACGACCAGTCTACCAGATGACAGGGTGGGAGAGTGGGTATGGTCCGTTGCCGTGGTTCAGGATGGCGCCGCTGGCGCCCGGTCTTCAGAGGGTATGTTCTGGTTCGATCCGTTCTCCGGAATGGGTGGTGGCGGAGGAGACGGAGGCGGGGGTGACGGCGGAGGCGATGGCAAGAACACGCCTGCCCCTCCGTAGGCTTCTGATCCCGGGGTTTCGGGCCTAGAGACGCGCAGCATGAGCCATCGGGGACCAGGGCCCTAGAAGGGACCACGACAGATTAGAGTTCGGATTGCGCCTAGCGGAGCCACCTTCCCAGCAAGGAGTCGATAAAGAGGATGAAGAGACACAAATTGGCTGTGCCATCTGCAGTCGCCTTGATCGCTGCAATCATTGCCTTGAAGGCACTGGGGGCTGCTGCCCTGCCCCCTTCTGACGAGGAGATGGATGCACAAGTCGTGGAGAAGTCAGGCCCCCTTGATCCCACAAGCACCCCGGCCATTCCGATGGGAGCGATTCAGCAAATCATCGGCGAGCGGCCTTCTGGTTTCGTTGCTCGGAACGCCTTGGAATCAGCGTCATCGGGTCCGACGCTGGCTGAGGCGCCCGCACAACGCGATGAACTGGGCCAACGAGTTAAACAGCAAGCGAAGAACCTGCAGCTTGCGCGTGGCCAGGTCGGCGTTGCCGACCAGGGGACGCAGCCAGTGGCAAAGATCCTCCCCCAGGCTCCGTCAGGCGAGATGTGCTTCAACATGATCTGGAACTCCCAGATGGACGTCGTGGAGTTCGGCGATGGAACGGGATCAATAGAGTACTGGTCGATCCTGGATCAGAACATCTACTATGACAGCGAGGTCTACAACTCTCCCCACTACTCGCTAGTCATGATAGATGAGACCGATGGGACAGACCTAGTTCTCATCGACATCGGTGGCGAGATCTGGGACTATGACCAGTTCGGACAGGGATTCCAGGCTCCAAACAACCTGACGTACCTGAGAGTATCTTACAGCAGACAGTACGCCGACGCGAATCAGACGGATGCCGTCTGGTCGAATCTGTGGACGCTGGACAACGAGGGGTATCTAGACGAGCTGATTGAATGGATGCCCATAGGGGAAGACCCTGAAGGTTGGAGCAATCGCTACTGGGAATTGGATAGCACTGGCTTGACCCTGGCCTCGGGAAAGACGCTTGCGGTCGTATTCGATATGCTGAGTGATATGGCGGTTCCTGCCGAGTGGATCTGGCTGGATGACGTACAGGTGACACTTTGCTACGACGTCGGGCAATATGCCGTCTACCTGCCGCTTCTCGCCAAGCAACCCCCGCCCGCCTCACAGCCAACTTGCACACCGAGGGAGCCGGACTCCCTGGCCCAGCCGGGCTCCACTGCGAGAGACGCCACCTGCGGGGGCTCTTTCAGCCCCGTGGACCAGAAGGACTACTACTTGCTCGACCTACGAGGAGAGAGGAAGGTGCGGCTGCGGCTCTTCGACCTGCCCGCGGGCACAAACTGGGATGCGATGATCTACGAGAACACAGAAGGATATCCGTTGGCGTGCCATATAGGTACGTCTGGGAGTGGCGACAAGTCCGAGGACTGCGACCTCAACCTCAGCAAGGACTACTTCGTGCTTGTCAGCCGCGGGCCGCAGAAGACAGGGGGATCGTACGGCATGCGGGTTGAGGCCCGATAGCGGGCGGTACGAGATGCTGCGCTCTTGGACTGGGCAGCTTGGGGGCCTGGATGTCCTCGAGTAAGACTGCGGAGAGAGGGGGCTAGGTGGATTCCGAACATGGGTGGCCCAGACAGACTCAGCCGCGATCCGATTGACACGAGCACGTATCCGAACACGAGACGCTTGCGCCGTGTTCTGCTGCCTTGGGCACGAGCCGATCTCGGGCCTGACCGCTAGGAGTAGGCTATGGTCACCAGTCAGATTGAGCCGACAGAACCCGTTCGCATCGTCTTTGCCAAAGGCACCGACGTGGGTCGCAAACGAGGGCATAACGAGGACTACGTCGATGCCTTCAGCCCACCTGATCCTGACGTTCGCAGGGAGAAAGGAGATCTCTTCGTCGTAGCGGACGGCATGGGAGGTCACCAGGCAGGCGAGGTGGCCAGCCAGACCGCCGTGGAAACGATCTCCCGCGACTACTACGCTGATCCCGAAGAGGAGATCGCCCGCTCGATTGTCCACGCCATCCAGAGGGCAAACGCTGTCATCCACCAGCACGCCCAGGATTCCCCTTCTCGCGCTGGGATGGGGACGACCGTCGTGGCCGCCGTCGTGCGCGGGCAGGAGCTGTGCCTGGCAAACGTCGGTGACAGCCGAGCCTACTTGGTGCGCGGCGGTACCGTCCGGCAGATCACCCGCGACCATTCCTTCGTGGAGGAGCAGATCCGAGCCGGTATTCTTACACGCGAAGAGGCCAAGACCCATCCCCAGCGGAACGTGATCACCCGGGCACTGGGCGCCAAACCGGAGGTCGAGGTAGACACCTACTGTGGTAAGCTATCGCTTGGGGACAGGCTCCTGCTGTGCAGCGACGGGCTGTCGGAGTACGTGCAGGAGGGCGAGATCCAGGCGCTCCTGAACCAGCTCTCCCCCCAGGAGGCCACACAGCGGTTGATCGCGGTAGCCAACGAGCGCGGTGGCAATGACAACATCACCGCCCTGGTAGTACAGGCGAGTCAGGTCTCGCCAACGCCCGACCTTGAAGACACGATGCCGGTTGCACCGCTGCCCCAGGATGCCAAGCGCCGGGGCCTCTCAGTGCCGTTGATCGCCGGGCTTGCGGTCGGTGGGGTGGTCGTGGTGGCAGCGGTCGCCGCTGGCGCGCTCTATCTGGCGCCGATGGTAGGCTTGGGGAGAGGCACCGCAACGCCCACGGTGCAGGCACCAGAGCCAACGGCCCTGGTCACGATGCTACCGCCTACGACGACTCCGGCGTCCGCCCCGTCGCCCACCGGCGACGCTCCCACCTCCACTCTCGCGCCGGGGCTCGAGCTCCTGGAACCGCCGGACGAGACGACGGTCTTGCCAGGGACTGAGGTTACCTTCCAGTGGAGGGCAATCGGTATGCTGCCAGGGTCTTTCAGCTTCGCGGTGATGACAAGCCGCACGGGCTTCGATGAGCTTTGCCGATCGGACAATCAAGAGGCCTGTACTGTGACTCTGCAGGAAGAGGGGGACTACAGGTGGTGGGCCGAACTCCAGCACAGTGGACAGGTGCTCGTCACGAGCAGCCGACGAACCCTGCACGTCAGCGGGCAGCCGACGACAGCCCCCTCACCCACGCTCCCTGAGTCGCCTATCACGATAACGGTCACGCCGTAGCCGACGGTTAGTGGGTTGCAGGGGAGACCCCGTTTGTGGCCAACGAAGGACTGCTATGAGACATCTGTCGATCTTGGTTCTGCTGGCTTCCCTGCTCCTGTCCTGTGGAAGCCCATCGAGTGATCCAACCCCCACGTCGGTTCCTCCCAGCCCGACGACTGCGGTGGGGCCGACCGTTCAACCTAGTCCCAGTCCAAAGCCAACCGACACACCTGAGCCGACCCTTGAACCAACAGCGACCTTGGCGCCGTCGAGCACCCCGAGGCCCACGAACACTCCCTTGCCCGTACCGGCCGTGTCACCCGAGGTCGCTGCCCTGATGCAGGCTCTGAGGGAAGGGGACGAAGAGGCTCGCCGCGCGGCGGCCGAGCAGCTGGCAGCGATGGGGCCGCAGGCGGCGGAGGCTCTCCCAGCACTGGTCCAGGCCCTGGCCGATCAGAGTCCTGAGGTTCGAGCCGCCGTCACCGAGGCACTCAGTGCGCTTGGGCCGCAGGCAGCGGAGGCGCTGCCCATGCTCATGCAGGCGATGAATGATCCAAGCGCTGCCGTGCGCGAAGGCGTGGCCAGCGTGCTCGGTACGCTCGGCCCTCTAGCCATGGATGCCGTACCTATCCTCATACCTTCGCTGCTCGATCAGAATCCGGCCCTCGTACAATCTGTGGCGGACGCTCTGCGGAGCATCACGGGTCAGGACTTCGGCCTTGATCCGGAAGCCTGGCAACAATGGTGGGCTCAACAGGGGTAGCTCGATGCCGTTAGAGCGGGGCCAGTCGCTGCAGGACCGGTACCGCATTCTCTCCCTATTGGGCCGGGGGGGCATGGGGGCTGTCTACCGCGCGTGGGACAGCCGCCTTGACATTCCTGTTGCCATCAAAGAGATGGCCGCTCAGCCGGGCTTGCCCCAGCAGAAGCTGGCCCAACTGCGCAATCAATTTGAGAAGGAAGCCAAGGTCCTCGCTAGGCTGCATCATCCTCACCTTGTCGGAGTCACGGACTTCTTCGCGGAGGGGGATCAGACCTACCTGGTCATGAAGTACGTCGAGGGCGAGAGCCTGGCCAGGCGCATCGAGAAGGAAGGGATGTTGTCGGAGGAAGCGGTGCTTGCCTGGGCCGGTCAGCTGCTTTCCGCGCTGGCATACTGCCACAGACAGGGAATCATCCACAGGGATGTGAAGCCGCAGAACGTCATCATCCGCCCGGACGGCCAGGCGGTTCTCGTGGACTTCGGTCTGGTCAAGATGTGGGACCCGGACGACCCGCGCACTCGCACCGCCATTCGCTCGATGGGTACACCCCAGTATGCCCCTCCGGAGCAGTACGATGCGCACCTGGGGCACACGGACGCCCGCAGTGACATCTATAGCCTGGGGGCCACGTTGTATCACGCGTTGAGCGGTCGAGTGCCCCCGACGGCGACCCAGCGGGTTGTCGACCCGACCGCGCTTGCGCCGCTGGAGACGCTGAACCCAGGGGTGACCGCCAGTGTGGCGGCCGTGGTGGCACGATCATTGGCCCTCCAGCCGGGTGAGCGGTACCAGAGCGCCGCGGCAATGGCAGAAGCTCTTGGACGACAGCGACTCGCCCCGGGTACGCCGGAAGCGGTGGAAGGTCGGGGCAGGGGAGCTCATTCGAAGAAACGACCAGACGCGCAGGCGCGCGAGGACCGGCGGCGTCTGCCCGTATGGGTTTGGGCAGTCGGCGGTCTCTTGGGGCTTGCAGCCGCAGTGCTGGTGGCTGGTCTGGTCCTGGGGATAGGGGGCAGGGCAGTACAAAGCCCGCCGTCTCAGACAGCCCAGAGTGTCGCTGCCAGCCCCACGCGACGACTCACCACCACGCCGGGAGACGAGAGCCCGACTAGGATCGCGTCCACGGACACCGCTCCGACCGAGAGTGCGGAGAGCGTATCAACTACGGCCCCGACGCCCACGAGCCCCACGGCCCCACCTCCCACGGAGTCTATCCAAACCGCTACGCCTGCACCCACATCGACGCCGGCACCAACGACCACGCCCCTTCCTCCGCCCACGGAGACCCCGCCGCCCTCCCCAACGCCCACTCAGCCCCCCACGCCAACCTGGACCCCGACGCCCAGCACGCCCACTTCCACAGGGTTGCGGGTCACCGGGCGGGTCCTGTGGGGCTCGGAGCCCGTCCCCGGGGCCCGCATCGAGCTGAAGGAGCAGGGCAATTACTACAGCCAGCCAATCCTGGCTCAGACCACCACCAGTCTCGACGGGCAGTTTGCCCTGGAGAACCCCCCAGCCGGCGATTACCAGATCTACGCCGTCTCGCCCAGTGAGGACTACTGGAAGTGGGCAGGACGATCGATACAGATCCCGGTTGGTTCGACCGTCGATGTGGGAACGTTCTATTTGAAGAAGAAGCTGCAGTTGTTGGAGCCCGCCAACGAAGCTACGGTAAGCACCACGAGCCCCACGCTACGCTGGAGCAGTTTCCCTAACGCGGCGCGCTATCACGTGAATCTCTTCGTCGATCAGACCGGAGATGCCGTTCTGCGGGAGGACACGACGGGCACCAGCCTGGCTATCTCAACCTCACTCTCTCCCGGAGTGCGCTATCAATGGTCGGTGGACGCCTACGATCCAGCGGGGGTGACGATCGCCTACTTCAGCGCGTGGACGTTCACGGTTGAGTAGCCCTGGAAATCCCTTGTGGGGCCCGCACGGGGGCCCGCTATTCTGATAGATCGAGCTGGGCTGCGGCCTCTGCCATGCTGGTCAATGGGTCGTCCGTCTCCAGGGTGGTGAAGTAACCTGGCGGTCGCGCGTTGCCAAGATCCATAGGCAACAGGCCGTCCCAGGAGTAGGCCATCTTGGGAAAGGCGGCACGCCCCAGGCTCCGCAGCGCGGTGATCCCACACCGTCCGGCCCCCTCGGCGAGTTCAAGCACCCGTTCGGAGGACACTGCGACGCTCAGCGACTGCAGGTTTTCCGACGGCAGCCCGCGTAGATAGCAGGTGAAGACCTCCGCCAGATCCTCCACTGGGCGAACCACGACGACACGCCCGGTGCAACGGTTCACCGTGTCCCGCCACTGATTGGTGTTCCAGCTCCGCTTGTCCAGCACGACCAGGGCCTCATCCTCGTAGGTGGTCAGCACGCGCACGGTGGTGCCGTTCTCAAGCAACTTGTAGGTGTCAAAGGCGCGGTGGAGGGCACGGGCAGGGGCCACACCCCTGGGCAGTTGGCGAGCAAACCGGCGCATCGCATCGGATAGAGCGGCGGCGTAGCCGGCTGGGCTGTGCGTGCCACCCTCCTCAACGAAGTGAACCCGCGCGCTAAGGCATCCGAGCTGGTCCCAGAAGGTCGAGTCAAGCGCCGCAAGGCTAGCGGGCAAGCCCAGATCGCCACCCAGAGCTTCCCGTCCGACAACGGAGAAGCTCACCTTATGTCCATGTCGGTGAAAGCGTGCCGGGCTCCCCGCCCCTTCCAGATGTGAATCGATCGCAGCGATGGTCTGGTCGCTGGCGGCGGCCATCACCAGGTCAGCCTCGCCCAACAGCGTGCGCTGAAGCGCGACATCATCATAATCGAACACTAGCATCGCCAGTCCGGCAACCAGCTTGGGATCGATCTGCTCTACGGCCGAAAGCACCCAGGGCGCCAGCAGAGGGGCCTGACGGCTGTTGCGCACCAGCACCGCCGGCGGCGATGCTGCTCTCGCACCAAGAGCGGCGTGATTGGCGACGTGTAGCTGTAGTGCGATCAACAGACCGTTGCCTGGAACGTTGCCAGCAGCGAACCCAATAGCCAGTTGAGCCGGCGGTAGCCGCCGGAACAGGGGCGCTCTACCTTGGGTCCAGGCGAAGCAACGCGCAAGGCGGCGGGCGGGGTAGAACCGCACCTTGCCCGGCAGGCCGCCCGGCATCGGCTGCCAGGCCCGGGCGGCGGCCCATCTTGGATCATACCCCAGCGCGCGGCCAAGGTCACCAAACTGCATCAAGTCGCCCTGGGCAAAGGCCAGCATCATCATCGAACCCGGATACCCGGTGTAGCAGGCGATGGCCTCCAGCATCTCCGGCTGCTCCATCAATACCCCTGGCACAGCCTGGAGGGCTCGCTGCCAGCGCTCCACAAGATCGGGCTCTGCCTGATCGCAAGCGGCACGGAGCTCCCTCAGCAGTGTCGCTAGCTCATCTCGGCCAAGGACAGGCCAGCGCACGGCCACGCCGTCGCCCGGCGCGACCGATTGCCCTGCGACGACATGGCGCACCTCCCACGGCAGATCCTCGACCAAAGGTCGCATTGAGGCAGGCAGCCAGAAGGCGTCGAGAGGCCTAGAGGGTGGCACCACAGCCCGCCTCCTCAATCAGGTCGACACGCTGCACAGTGTTGCGTACGAGATAGGGCGTGACCTCACCGCACGAGCAGACAAGAGCCGGGTCGAAGTGCCCGTTCCCATTGACCAGCCGTACGCGATCGGCGGTCTGGAAGAATGGTGGATAGACCTGGCCACCACCGAGTGGGTCCCAGAAGGCCAACAGGCCAGTAACGTCGCTGCCCCGAATCCGACGGTCGTCGTGGTCCATTACGGCGACGTATACCCAGGGCGGTAAATGGTAGTGCCCCGCGGTGCACTGGAAGGCACCCCAGTTGGCCTCCGCCATCCCGTAGATGTCCGTCACAGGTAGTGGTTTGCCATCCGGTCCGCGGAGCACCTGGCCCAGATCCGCGCGGATCTGATCGGGCGTACGAGGGTATGCCTGCTTTAGCCCTCCCCCGGTAGCTATTCGGCTGCCTTCTGCCAGCTCCATTCCCCCCGTGGCCAGCAGATGCCCTGCGACAGCATCGAGCTGCACCAGGCCTCCCAGCAGCATCACCGGACGATCGGTAGCGGCGCTCCGCTCAAGCGCTTGTGCTGTGCGCCCGACGAACCTCCGTTCAGCCAACGCCCGATCGGCCCAGGCCATGAATGGATTGAGAACCCGCCGCTCCCACGCACCCTGTAAGCCGGGTCGGAAGGTACGACCCGTCCGCACGCGGATCGTGTCGGGGTCGGCCTTGAAAGGCATCGTATACTCGACCTTGTCCCACTCGAGCACACGGGTGCCCAGGTGGGCGATGTGGGCCATCGCAACGCGAGTCTGCTCAGGCATGACCATGACGAGAACGTGAGTTGCATCGATACCCCAGGCACGTTCGATGCCCGTGAAATAGGCATCCGTTGCCGTCTGCAGGGTGGGTCCATCGCGAACTAGGATGGTGAACTTCCCAGAGGTCCCGCTGCTGGTGACAATCTCGAGGCCGAGATCTGCGTACAGGCTCTCAATGGCGTCGAGTAGGCTGCCCAGCCGCCCATACCGAGGCCGCAGGGCGGCGGCGCGATCGAGTGGCATCGCGATGGAAAGCTGACCGGCAAGCCACTCCAGAAAACGGTAGGGTTGGTCCTGAGGAAAGGGCGTGCCCAGCCGCTCGATGTATCCCTTGAACGTAATGGCACTCACACGCAGCACGCCCGGCATTTGCTCTGGGGTGAGAACAGGTCCCACGCCGCGCGCTGACACCGTAGTACGAAACGCCTCGTTGCGGGAATAGTGCCAGGCGTGGCGTTCTCGTATGCTGTCGAGGAGTATCTCATCGCGCTTCTCGGGGTGGATATCGTAGAAGTCGCGCAGCGCGGTCATACGCGTATTATAGGCGACTCACAGGGCCAGGCAACGCCCGCCTCGGCCAGCCGTCCGGATCATTCAGAGACGCCTTGGAGGACCCACCTGGCCCAGAAGGCCAGGGCTAAACCCGCCCAGAATTGGACGGCCGATCGACCGTTGCTTCACACGGTTGTTCTCAGTTTGGTGCCCTTTGCCAGTCTCCGATGATCGGCCCAAACAAGCGTAGACTTGACCCGGCTTCCTGCTTACATCATATTGGACGGGCCATGCGAAGTGTGCTAGAATACCCAGCCGGAGCTAGTGCTCCGACGGATTCCTCGGTACGCGCAGGCCACTCGGAAGGCGGACCGCCGGCGTAGCTTTGGCGCTCAGGGTACAGGATGCGTATGCATTCCTCATGGGATTGAGCAGGCCACAGGACAAGCACTCCCCCACAGTCTCCTTGACAGCCTGCGAGACCCTTAGCCGCGAGGTCGTCGAAGAGGCTCTGCTTTCTGTGCTAGCACCGCTGGGCGGCATGGGCCGGTTCGTCAGCCCGGGCATGCAAGTCCTCCTTAAGCCTAACCTACTTGCAGCTGTTGCGCCGGACCAGGCGGTGACGACCCATCCGACCCTTGTTCAGGCGGTGACCGAGTCGGTCCAAGAGGCTGGCGGAACCGTGTTGATCGGCGATTCTCCCGCTGGCCCCCTCAAGAACGCTCCGCAGGCCTGGGAGACGAGCGGCTTGAGAGAGATTGCTGAACGTACCGGCTCCACCATGGTGTCGTTCGAGGAGGTGAGCTGGCACCGCGTAAACGGGACAGACTACTTCATCGCCAGGCCTGTCCTCGAGGCCGATCTGGTGATCAACCTTCCAAAGCTAAAGACCCACGCTCTCACGCTCTACACGGGAGCCATAAAGAACTTGTTTGGCTCCATACCGGGTACGCGGAAGAGAGAGCTCCACTTT
>JASFVG010000048.1:0-16350 GCA_050049955.1 Anaerolineae bacterium
CGTACGCCTCGACGTTGTAGTGGCAACGCCCCGCTCCGAAGTGATACGTGGCTTCCCCGGGATCGATCTCAATGGACCGCCGATACTCCCCCAGGCCCTGCTCGTGCTTTCCCAGAGCGCTCAGCGCGTCTGCTAGGTCAGCGTGCCACTCGGCCCGATTCGGCGAAAGCTCCACGGCGTGGCGCAGAGACCTGACAGCCTCGTCCAGCTTTCCGAGCCGCCCGCAGGCCGAACCCAGGTGATGATTGTAGTCGGGATGCGTGGGCGCAAGCCGCACCGCTCGCCGATACTCATGACTGGCCTCGCTGGTCCGACCAGCTCCCTCGAACATCAGCCCCAATTCATCGCGCCAGGCCGCCTCCGTGAGAAGGTGCTCCTGGGACCCGCCGGCTGCACTCGTATCAGCGGAACCCGTCTCCAACTCGGTGGTGTTGGCACGACCCTGCTGAAGCGCCAGTGCTTCCTGCTGACGCGAAATGGCCTCCTCCGGTTTCCCAAGCTGGACCAGGGAGACGGCGGCATCTCGGTGCAGCGCCGGCCACTGCGGTTCTATTTCGATAGCCCGCTCCAAGGCATGTACCGCTTCACTATGCCAGCCGCGCATCCGGTACGCGTATCCCATTTCCTGATACACGTCCGCCGGGTCCGGCTTCAGTTCCAGCGCGCGCTCCAGGGTCTCCAACGCTTCCTCGTGCCGACCGAGCCGGTTGAGGGCAACGCCCGCCTCGTAGAGGTATTGACCTTCATCGGGCGTCCGCTCCAAGGCCCTACGAAAAGCCTGAAGCGCCTTCTCGTGGCTTCCCTGACGCTGGAGGGACAATCCCATGTCGTAGGATATGCGCGCATATAGCCGATCCGCCTCGGCAAGGGCGCTCTCGAACTCGGCCACAGCCTCATCGATGCAATCCGTCTCCAGCCGGCTGGTTGCCACTTCGTAGAGCGACCCAACTTGCTTCTTGTGCGTCGCGACACTCACCATGGGGTACCTCCTACGAGCCAACCGCACCGAGGGCCGAGAGCATCCAGAAGGCCACGATGCATAGCGCAACGCCGGCCAGGCATAGGAAGACCCCCACGCCGACCGACGTTCTGATCAGCTGGTTGATCGCCCCAACCAGGCTGGACATGGAGGTGATCAATGGAGCCAAGCCGGCATCCGTCACCGCCTTGCTGCTTACCTTGGCTGACTGAGCCGAAATGCGTTTCAGCGCCTGCTGATACTGCTTCGATAGAATCGTCCAAAGCCCTGCGATGCACGAACTCAGACCGAGCGCAAAGAGGATAACCGACATAAGAACCTGGACTGTCGTGATCATGACCCTTCTCCTTTCATCATCAGGTAGCTAAGCTTCCATTCACCGTCAAACCGGACCACAAATAGCGAGCAC
Organism: Anaerolineae bacterium; assembly: GCA_050049955.1. GTDB lineage: Bacteria > Chloroflexota > Anaerolineae > B4-G1 > B4-G1 > SKLM01. The sequence goes on from JASFVG010000048.1 coordinate 1,389, forward strand.
AATCCGACGGGTGGCTCCAGGTAGGCTCCACGTCCCCTGCAGCGTTCCCACCGGCTGGTCGAAATCGAGGCGATAGAGACTCATTGTACCAGCGCCACCTGGACCGTATTCACCAAATCCTGCGATTGGCGATCGAGTAGGGGGAGGCTGATATAGAACGCACTGCCCTTCCTCGGTCTGCTGTTGACCCAGACTTTTCCTTGGTGGCGCTCCACGATCGACTTGACGAGAGCCAATCCCAACCCGGTACCGGCCACGGCCGGGCGATCGCCACCCTTGACCCGGTAGAACTTCTCGAACAGCCGGACCTGCTCGTCCGGCGCGATCCCGATCCCATCGTCAACCACGCTGATGACGGCTCGATCCTTGGTGTCCTCAGGGACTGACAGCTCCACGCTCACGTTCCCGCCCCTAGGTGTGTACTTGATGGCATTGTCCAGCAGATTCACTATCACTTGGCGAAGCAATGCCATGTCGCCAGCCACCGTCACTTCGCCAGTCCGGCCGTTCCCGCTTGCCGAAAGCCCCGGGAGGACCCGCGTTTTCAGCGATATCCCCTTGGCATCCGCGTCGGCCTCCATCGCTTTCACCGCTTCCGACACAACCAGTGCCAGGTTGCAGGGCTCGTGCTCCAGGCCAAGGCCAGCTTCGATGCGCCGCAGATCGAGCAGATCAGTCACCAGCCCGTCAATTCTGTCGATACCATTGATGATGTATCGGACGTGTTCGTGCTGCTTCCCATTGAGCTCTCCCACGGCGTCTAGCCTGTCCGCGTAGCCGCGCATATAGGTCAGCGGTGACCGAAGGTCGTGCGAGACAGTCGCCAGGAAGTCGGACTTCATCCGATCCAGCTGTCGGAAGCGTGTGACGTCCCGCATGACGGCCACCCTCCCGATCTGCTGCCCATCGTGATTCACAATCGTTGACACATTGACGTACAGGGCTCGACCGTCGGGCAGTGAGGTCTGCTCGATTAGGGCTCCGTCGGAGGCCGATGGCCTCGTCAAGAGATCCGCCAGTTCACGGTCCAGGCCGGTCTCGTCGACCATCTCGCCCAGCACTGCACTTGCCTCCACGTCGAATGCCTGCTCGGCAGCGGGGTTCACCAGCAGGATTCGATTGTCTTGGTCCGTGACAACGACCGCATCACCTATGCTATCCAGGAGTGCCGATAGTCTCCTCTGCTCGCCCTCTACAGCCTCGAACAGCCGTGCGTTCTCAAGGAGAACCGCCGTCTGGCTGGCCAGGGTCGACAGGAACTTCACCTTCTGCTCTTTCAACTCCTGAGCCTGCCCGAAACCCACCCACAGTACAGCCAGCGTCTTGCTGCTAGTTCGGACGGGGAGCGCGATCAGAGCCCGAACGTGGCCATTCAGCATCTCCGGGTCGGCCAGTGCCTTGGCCCGGGCCAAGTCGCCCAGAACAACGGGGCTGGTTCGTCCCTTGACCGCATCCGCCACCACCGCGTCGAGCCCCTCCACGGCCGCACTAATACCCGGGCGTTGCCCTTCCCCGGCCGACATCACCACCTGTGGGTGGCCCTCTTCAGACAGGAAGATGGCCCGGGCCACCTCGGCTCCGGTTGCCTGCAAGGCTCCTTCCAGAATGAACGGTACGCCGTACGACAGTTCAAGCGTCGACGACCCTGCCTGGAGGATCTCAAGCAGCAGGGAGAGATCGCTCATCCGGTCCTTGAGCCGTACGCGCATGCCCTCGAAAGCCTCGCCCACGCGACCGACCTCATCCTTTCCTGTCACCGTAACCGGGTCGGCGAGGCCTCCTCGGGCAATGCGGTCGGCCGCACCCGCTAGCTGCGCGAGGGGCTGGGTTACCCGCCGAGTGACGGAGACGATGGCCAGAACAAGCCCGACTCCGAACAGCGCCTGAAGGATAAGCAAAGGCCCAGCGATCTGTCGGGCTTCCTCCAGCACGACTTCGAAGGGTAGGCGAATCACCACAGTCCAAGGATAGCCGTCTGCCGGCAGATAGTACGTCATCAGAAGGGTCTGGTCCGTTGGATCGCGGCTCATGCATACTTCACCTCTTGGCACCTGAGTGGAGCAGATGCGATCCTCACCCGGCTCCCAGTCAGTCAGAAGCAAGCTGGAATCGGAATGGGCGACCACTAGGCCTCGCCCATCGATCACCAGTCCCTCACTGAGACCGCTCGTCCATTGTAGCCCTGTCAGGATGCGAGTGACTACGGGATTGACGTTCAGGTGAGTACGCCCGATCAGAGCTCCCGTTGGCTTCCGACCTACCGCTTCCTCGCCATCCGCCACCGGAGCTATGAAGGACATAAGGGCACCGCTCCGGGGTGAGGGATGTGCGGGACTCATCTGGAATGTCCCATCTCGCAGCACCCGCTCCATCAGCTTCTGCTCCTCGCTCGTCAGCCGCGTATGGCCCGCCAGACCGGGTGGGTACTCCGCCAGCAGTTGGCCATTTGAGCTGAACAGCAGTAGCTGATCGAAGAAGGCGTCCATCCTTAGGTCGTGGATCAAGCGACGCTCCAAGGCTTCCACCTCATCTTGCCGAAGATACTCATCACCTGCAAACTCCGTCAGCAATGCCTGCCCCGTCCGAATGAACTGCGGGATAGCCTGCGAGGCACTGTAGGCGTCTTGAGCCATCTCGCGGATGGCCTGTGACCTTGCTATGCGGATTGTCGTCGCCGTCACCGCCGTGATCAGGACCCCGGTGGCTATCAGTACTAGGGGCACGACCAGCGTGAGGAACCTCCGATTCATGCTCGAAGCGTGAGGAGCGTTGCGAAGTGGCCTCTGAACGGGCCTGAGTCTTGGCACTACCTGATACACGACCTGCAGCACGGTCGCCGCCGTCAGACTTTCAATCAGTACCGGCACGAGGCGCGCCTGTGTCAGTGTCCACGAGTATTCGAGGCTGGAAGGCCCGAGGGTCGCCACCCGGGCTGCTACGGACAACGCTAGCGACAGTACCACGAACGGGGAAACGATAGCTGCTGCAACGACAGGCTGACGTGCGGCGCGTGCCCAGCGGCCACGATAGTCCTGTCGAACAAGCAGACCTATCCCTGCACCGAGGAAAGCGAGGCAGAAGGGATCTCCTAGGCCTCCAGTCGTCAAGTCCGACCGCATAGCTCCGGTCAGGAGACCTAGCACGAAGGCGGAGCCGGGACCCAGCCATGCCCCTGCGGCGATCAACGGGACGCTCCCTAGCAACGGCACGGCTAGCTCTGCGGGCTCGATTGCAACAGTCGGAAACGATGATGCCACGGCCAGCGGCAGGTGAACCACGAAGAGGTTCCCCGCCAACGCCGCGGCGATAGCCAGCCCCACTCCAAGCGAACTGCGGCTGCGAGAGCGAGCAAGCTTCGCAAAGTCCGCCCGGTAGCGGAGGAGTAGGAGTGCACCCAGCGCAACGTACACCCCGAGCAGGGCATACTCCCAAGGTGAACGCCCCCCGATCCCCTCTTCGTACCCTGCACCCAGCTGTAGCCAAGGTCGCCAGATCTCAAGTTCCATGTTCCCTATCCCTGGACGAGTTTCGAGTCAATTCGTGCTCTCAAGGTCTTGGTCTGGGGGCATCTCCCCCGAATCTCCGTCCCCAGACTGCAGAGTCCCATCTGAACGCGGCTCGGGTGGAGAAGCCTGCAACGGCATAGCCTCCGCACCTGCACCTGTATCATGTCGCAAGAAGCGTGCCAACGGGTCGTCCACACCCCACTCCGCCGCTTCCAGCAATGCCGAACTAACCCCGTCGGGAGCTTGCTGTAGAAGCGATAGCGTACCATCTACCACTCCTCGCCCGCGGGCCACGGGTCGCCTTCCCGGTCCGGAGACGAGGCAGACCCGCGGGGCGCGGGATCAGATGGAAAGCACGGCTAGGGGTAGTGTCGCGATCCGCCCCCATGCCTGGGGCACAAGCCACGGTTGGCGGACGGATGGTTCCGGACCGGCGCGTGCAGCGCGCCTGGGCTAGAGGCTCACAGCAGAGAAGGCAACCTCGAGGGTCGAAAGGAGGATGTGCACTGCGCCACGGGGAGTGCCTTGAGTAACGCTCCGTAGCAGCATGATGGACGGAGCGCCGGGGCCCCTGGCGCAGCTTGTTGGTGTAGACCTGTGCTAGCCGACGCCGTCAAACGAGCCGCAGTATCGCGGAATCTTCCTCACGTTGCGGGAAAAAACGCACGAGCGGATGACAGGCGCGAACCGCGTCAAGCTAGCCCGTACTTCTCAAGGCGGTACCGAAGCTGGTCCCGGGAGATGGACAGCAGCCTTGCCGCCTCGGTCTGATTGCCACCGCATCTTTCCATCGCGTCCTGGACGAACTGGCGCTCCAAATCGGATACAACTTCGGCCAGCGCGATACCACCAGGAGGAAGAGCGGTAAGGGAATCAGGCAAACGGTTCCCTCCCATCAAGTCCGCGCCGCCACTCAGCTCGGCCGGCAGATGCGACGACTGGATCTCCGGTCCGTCGCACAGCACCATGGCCCGCTCTACAACGTTTCTGACTTCCCGGATGTTGCCTGGCCACCCATATCGCAACATGAGCCGCAAGGCGTCATCGGACACGTCCGCGACGTTCCTTCCCATGGTCCGATTGAGTTCCTTGATGAAAGCGCCGATGAAGAGCTCGAGGTCCTCCATCCGCTCTCGCAGCGGTGGCAACCTGATCACTACGACGCTGAGGCGGTAGTACAGGTCCTCACGAAACCCCCCATCCTCTACTGCCGACCGCAGGTCCCTATTAGAGGCAGCCACAAAGCGGACGTCAACCTTGATATCATTCGTCCCGCCCACTCGCCGAAGGGTCTTGGTCTCCAAGACCCGAAGGATCTTGGCCTGCATTCCGAGAGGCATGTCGCCAATCTCATCCAGGAAGAGCGTGCCACCATCCCCCACCTCGAGCAGCCCCTTCTTCCGCCGTCTGGCACCGGTGAACGCTCCCGCTTCAAAGCCAAACAACTCGCTTTCTAGGAGATCGCTCGGGATGGCAGCGCAATTGATGACACGAAACGGCATGGCTGAGCGCGGGCTCCGGTCGTGGATCGCCCTGGCGACCACCTCCTTGCCGGTGCCACTCTCACCCTGGATGAGAACCGTTACGCTACCCTGGGCCACCTTGGTGACCAGCTGCGCAATTTGCTGCATCTGCCTGCTCTCGCCGACGATCCACCGCGGGGCGTAGCCTCCAGCCTGGTCGCGCAGGCGTTCAAGCTCCCTCCGCATAGCCAGCTCTCCCAGGGCACGCTGAATCACGAGCTTGAGCTTCTTGGTGTTGGACGGCTTGTCGATGTAGTCATAGGCTCCCAGCTTCATAGCCTCCACAGCGCTGTCGACGGCCCCGAATGCTGTGAGCACGATCACGTGCACGTCGGGCTCGCTTCGCTTCATCTTGCGTAGGACGGAGATACCATCAGCATCCGGTAGCCTGAGATCAAGGAGAACGATGTCCACCGGCTTATTCCGCAGCAAGGCTTCCCCGTCGGCGCCTGTGGCCGCCGCCAAGACCTCGTATCCCTCCTCCTCCAGGATGGTAACCAGAAAGGAGCGCAGCATATCGTCGTCATCAACAACCAGGACTGTGGCCGCCATCCTTCATCCTCCTGCTGGGCCCACTGGGCTAAGTCAGCCGCGCTACCATTCCTCGCTGAGTCGGCGCTGCGACGACGGAAGTATCTCCAAGGCATTCCGGTACTTCGCCACGGTGCGCCGAGCGACCTCATAGCCCCGCTCACAAAGCGCATCGGCTATGGCCTGGTCACTGAGCGGTTCCGTCTCGTGCTCGACCAATTCCGTGATCATCCGCTTGATCGGCGCCGCGCTGTCAAAGAACTTGGCCAGCTCCACGACCTGGCCGGAAGGCAGGAGTGCATACTTGCCGGCCACGGCTCGACTTACCGTGGACTCGTGCACCCCCATCATCTCGGCCACCCCTGCGCGCGTGAGCGGCTTCAGCCGCGCTTCGCCGTGCCTCAGGAAGTCCCTCTGGCAGGTCACCAGGCAGTCCGCTAGGTCATACAGCGTCTGCCAGCGCTGTTCGACGCTCCTAGCAAACAGCCTCGCCCGGGACCGGTACACCTCCCATCGTTCCCACTCCTGCGGATTATCCGTGCCGCGACCGCCCGCCAAGCCATCAAGCGCCTGGTCACAGGAAGCTGCTACACGCAGTCGAACACGGCTTGCCTTGGGCAGCTCGATAACGTACTCTCTGTCCTGAGATCGGCTCTCCCGGATAATCACGTCAGGCTCGACCCCAGGTACCCCGAGCCCAGCAGCAGGAGCTCGCTGGCTGGCCCAGAAGGCGTGAGCGGGGAACGGATTCAGATTCTCCCGAATGAACCGCAGAGCTAGGCGAGCCTGTCCAGTCGACACGCTTGTCGCCCGCGCCAGTCGTGAGACAGAACACCGGCCCAGCAGCGCCCAGTGATCGCGTATGAGAAGCTCTGCCACTTGGTGGTAAACGTTCTCGCGGCGCAAGTGCCCTATCTGAATCAGCAGGCACTCGCGGGCATCCCGAGCTGCAATGCCCGGGGGCTCCAAGGATTGCACCACCTTGAGAACCCTCGCCACCCGCTCACGTGTAGCGCCTAGCGCAATCGCCGCCTCGCCGGGCTCGCACCGGAGGTATCCACGGTCGTCCAGGTTCTCAAGCAGGTATAGTGCGACGGGGACATCTGCCGGAGCCAGGGCGAGGCGGACCTGCCGGGCCAGATGGTCGACCAGGGTCGTCCTTGCAGACAGACGGGCCATAGGGTCATCCCACTCGTCAGCTGCATCGTACCCCACCGTGCCATCATTCCCAGTGTACAGGTCGTCTAGTCGTCTGCCCCACGGCTCTTCGCCTTCACGCGCTGGTGCGCCGCACGATGAGCAGGCACGCCCGTCCAGCTCAGCACCGCAACATTGGCACTGCCGCACCTCCCGCTGCTCCAGTGCCGGGTTTTCAGCTAGTTCTTGGGCAATTGCCTTCTCCAGTTCGAGGGAGGAGAACTGCAGCAGCCTATTCGCCATCACCAGCTGGGGCGACACCGTGGGCGTTTGCCTCAGCGATTGAGCGAGTCTCATCGTCTCGACTCCAGGAGCCAATCGGGCCCACACACGACATCAGGCCCTATCCTGCCAATGCGCCGCGCTGCGCGAGTCTCGCAGCCGTGCCCGGTTCTACTCCACGCTCACGCTAGTGTACGACTCATACGAATTGCCATCCAGGTCCTCGGCAATGATGCCGATCACGTACTCGCCAACTGCCGCGTCCAGCTCCTCCCAGGCAAGCATCTGGTCACCAAACTGAAGCGTGCCACCCTCTTGCCTAGCAACCTGGACCACGCTTCCCTGCTCATCGAGATCCAGCCACTTCTCCAACACGGTGAACGTATCGCCAGATTGTGGGACGATCTCGCGCGCGGCACCAGTGACACCCTCCGCGATAAGGTCACTCTCGGCGGTGAAGCCGATCACCTGCCTCAACAGCCCGTCGCGGAAGAGGAGCCGAGCATAGCGGGACTCGGCCCCATCGGCGTAAGCGTATATCCCCTCCACGGTATAGATTGCGTCCTCTGGTGACGCGCCGTAGCGTAGCGGCTCTAGCAGCGCCACCACCGAATCCTGCCCGTCGCTGATCGCGAACATCAGCGGCTCCCACTCGAACTCCAAGGTGAACGGTTCTCCCCCGGGCCAAACCGGGTAGTAGACACCGTCGATCTCACGGGTTTCCTCGGTCTCTAGATAGTCCGAATCAGCAACGAAGATGGCATTCGACTCACGGTCATAGAACCCGACCAGCAGACGCACGTGGCCGATGTTCTGCCCTACGACATCCGCGCTGAGCACCACCGGCTGACCGGGAGCTGCCACGTCAGCCGACAAGGCCACTCGCGACACCTGGATTTCGCTAGCCCCTGGCCCTCTAACGGCTGCCCCTGACGCTGGAACCGCAATCTGGCCGGCCGACGGCTCAAAGCGACGCCCCGTGTAGTGATGAACCAGGAAATCGTCCCACAGGGACTCTGCCGCAAAGCGCCGCGCGATAGCCGTATAGGACTCTGGACCCGTCAACCGCGATCGATACAGCTGAGAGTTGGGGAAGTAGACCGATATCCCAGTCGCGCCGGGCTTGTTCGGCCCGTGCCTCTCGGCGACGACGGCGCTGTCAATGGAGGCCAGCAGCCGCTCCGCTGCTTGGGCCACGCCAGTGTTTCTGGTTTCCCTCCCCAGCAGTTGGACGAAGTTGCCCAGATCGATGTATGAAGGTGGGACATCGCGACCGAACACGCTGGTGAACGACTGGGCATAGGTCCGCGCCCGAGCCACGAGGGACTGATCCTCTTCCTGGAGCGCAGAACACAGGTCGTTCACACCGCCCATCAATTCGGGCATCGCGCTCAAGTCGACAGCCGTGAGTGTGATGTTCTGTGCCATTTGCTGGGCCAACTGGTCGGCCGTGACAGCACCGAAGAGGCCGAACAACCCTCCCATCGGTGAGCCTCGGCTCAACAGCTCCGCCCGCGCCTCGTCATCCACAATCCGCTGATCGCTCTGAATATAGCTCTGCACGATCAGGCGTCCCAGGCCGGCCCCATCAATGCCCGGATTCGCCTTCAACGCCTCGAGGAATCCGGTGTAGGCCCAGCCTAGGGCAGGCTCCGTTTCCTGCGACGCTACGGCGTAACGTGCGTGGGGCGCCAGCGCTGCGAAGACCTCGAGGTGACCCATAAGACAGGCGTCCAGCCCAATCAGCTCGAACTGCTGAACCCCCGTCTCGGCACGGATTTCCTCCAGCGCCTGGTCAAGCTCCATCAGATACAACTCATCCCCCAGCCGGGCCGCAAGAGGAATGCTTGGGTCGCCCCGCCCGCCTGGGGCCGGATCCGTCCATCCGCCAGGCCAACCCATACCGTGGTCAGACAGGATCAACACGTGCCGGTCAGCGGGATAGGTCTCCACGGCCCAGGTGACGAAATCAACCAGTGTCCCACCGTCCGCCATGTTCGCCTCGCCCAGATCAGCTAGTTGCCGGGACCCGACTCGCCCAAGGTCGTTGTCTTGCGTAACGTAGAATCGCTTGGTCGAGGTCCAGTCGCCGTCCCCCGCATATCCCGCCCTGTAGCGGTCCATTTGGGCCACGATGTGGATCTGCTCGCCCGAGCCGACACGCTCAGCCTCGTTCAAATCGACGTAGATGTCCTGTTCCAGGATCTTGTCATCAGCATCCTGGTACAGCATCACCAGCCACGTCTGACCCCCAGACACCGACGCCGGAATGAAGACCTGCTCCGAAGCTGCGGTTGCCGTCGATCGTGCAGTTGGCTCGGCGCGCGGCTGGGTGGCGGGCGGCGGAGCGATGACCACCTCACCTACGTCCCCGGGGCCTAGGATCTGTATCGCACTGAACACGCAGATCGCGACTAGCACCAGAAGTCCAATCAGCAAAGGGCTTCTTGGGATGCCGCCGCCCATCGGCAGCGACGGCACAGACGGGGGCCTTTGCACTCCTCCCGTGCCAGCGGGCCGCTCCGGCGGCTCTTCGCTCGGCCTTCGTCGTCGAGGCGCGTCAGCCCGCTCCCTACCCTCGGGGCGCGGCTCTGTGCGCCTGCGGCGCCGCACCCGCACCGTATCATCCGGCCCTCCGTCACGACCTTCACCGCCCGTCGCGAACAGGCAGTGCAAGTTGGGGGATCGAGCAGAATCAGCTTCACACCCTGGTAGCGATGCATACGCCAGGGTCAGTCTCCGAGCCGACAAGAACCGTTGTTCCAAGGCTCTACCTCCCCTCCGCCACTGAGGCCCTGCCCTCGGCGCATAGCAAACGCTCAATTGCCGCGTCCAGTCGCCTGAGAACTGGCTCCCGCCCAATCGCTTCCAGGGTCCCAAACAGGGGCGGTGTCGCTTTCTGATTCGTCGTGGCCCACCTGAGCGTGCCTAGCAGCTGTCCTACGCTCACACCGAGCTCGCTCGTCAGGCTGCGCAGTGGCTGCTCCATGGCGGCAGCTTCGAACGGTTCAGTATCCGCCAGTAGGTCCCGGGTAGCTCGCAGCATGGCTGCGCTCTGCCCAGCTGTCATATTCTTGGGAACCAGCATCTCCGTCTCTGGGGTATCTATGTCCTGCAACATAAACGCCGTCCAATCAACGACTTCTTCCAGCCGCCGCAGCCGCTCCTGGACCAGCGGCGCCATAACGCGCAGCTTAGCTGCAACCTCGTCCGGGCATGGGCTCGGCACCAGTCCCGCCCGCTGCCAGAACGGGATCAGCAGCTCAACAAGCGCCTCGGTCGAGAGACTTCGGATGTACACGCCGTTCATCCAATCCAGCTTATCGTAGGAGAAGGTAGCGGGCGACTTGCTGACTCGAAGCAGATCAAAACGTTCGAGGAGCTCCTCGCGGCTGAAGATCTCCTGTTCCTCGCCCTCCCCAGGCGACCAACCCAGCAAGGCCAGATAGTTGAGCAGCGCCTCCGGTAGGTACCCGCGATCTCGGAATTCGCTGATCGACGTTGCACCGTGCCGCTTGGAGAGCTTCTGACCATCAGGGCCATTGACCAGCGGCACATGGCAATAGGTCGGTGGCGCCCAATCCAGCGCTTGGTAGATCAGGACCCGCTTGGGCGTGCTGGATATCCAGTCATCGCCTCGTATGACGTGCGTGATCTCCATACTATGATCGTCCACCACCACCGCCAGATGGTAAGTGGGAAAGCCATCCGACTTGAGCAGGATCTGGTCGTCGATAAGCCTGTTGTCGAATGTGAGATCACCGAATATGGCGTCGTGCACGACTGTCTCACCGTCTAGCGGCACCTTCAGCCGAATCACGTGTGGCTCGCCCGCGGCCACAGAGGACGGCTCATCGCGGCAGTGGCGGTCGTACATGACGTGCTCGCCGGCCGCACGTTGCCGCTCACGCACGCTGACCAACCTCTTGGGACTGCAGTTGCAGCGGTAGGCCCACCCTCGCGCCACGAGCTCCTCCGCCGCCTCACGGTACATCTCCACGCGCTCTGACTGAATATAGGGCCCGTAGGCGCCGCCCGTAGCGTACTCGTCAGCGTCCGCCACGCCGGAACGCTCCAGAGCCGCCAGGCCCGGCCCCTCATCCCAATCCAGCCCAAGCCACCGCAGGCCGTCCATGATCAACCGTACCGTCTTGGGCCGATAGCGTTCCCTGTCAGTATCCTCGATACGCAGGACGAATGCCCCATTGCCCTGTCGCGCGAAAAGCCAGTTGAACACCACGGTGCGTATGTTGCCGATGTGGGGTTCACCTGTGGGGCTAGGGGCAAAGCGAACCCGCCTCACCGAATCAGCCTTCATCGCCACCTCGCCTCGTCTCAGCCCGCGGCGCCACGCTGCATCCTCGCAACGATCCTATCCCAGGTGCTACGCAGAGGAACCGTCTGGTTGAAGACTAGATGATCTGGCGTCGAATCGGGATCGACGCACACGTAGGCTTTGCGGAAGAACTGGTACCGATCTCCTGGCCTAGCACCTTCGACGCTCGGCTCCACCTTCGCCATAACAACCGTCAGCGATTCCGGATTTAGGTAGTCTCTGTAATCGCCGGGGCCGTCCGGTCCATCCTCTGGGATATCGCCCATATCCTCCTTGGTGAATAGGCGGTCGTAGAGCCGCAACTCCACGTCCACGGCGTGCTCGGCCGACACCCAGTGCAGCGTCCCCCGGACCCGGCGACCATCAGGCGCTTCCCCACCTTTCGTCGTCGGATCATACGTGCAGCGCAACTCGCTGACATTGCCGTGCTCGTCCTTGACGACGCGCTCACAGGTAACCAGATAGGCACCTTTAAGCCTCACCTCACGTCCAGGCGCCAGCCGGAAGAACTTCTTGGGTGGCACCTCCCGGAAGTCATCACGCTCAATGTAGAGGACGCGGGAAAAAGGTACCCTCCGAGTGCCCGACTCAGGGTCCTCCGGGTTCACATCGATCTCAAACGCGTCCACCTTGCCCTCCGGGTAGTTGTCGATAACAACCTTGAGCGGATCGACTACAGCGAACACCCGCGACGCACTTCTGTTGAGTTCCTGGCGGACGCAATGCTCAAGCAAATCCATGTCGATCAGGCTATCGCCCTTTGCCAGCCCGATCTCGTCGCAGAATCGGCGAATCGCCTCCGGTGGGTAGCCCCTGCGGCGAATGCCGGAGATGGTAGGCATACGTGGGTCATCCCAGCCGTTGACATACCCGCCATCAACCAACTCCAGCAGCTTGCGCTTGCTTACCACAGTGTGGCTCAGGAAGAGGCGTGCGAATTCGATCTGCCGCGGCCGACGGTCAGTCTGATGATGCTTCACCAGCTGATCCAGATACCAGTCATACAGCGGTCGATGATCCTCGAATTCCAGCGAGCACAGCGAGTGCGTGATCCCTTCAATCGAATCCGACTGGCCGTGAGTCCAGTCGTAGGTGGGATAGATGCACCAGTCGTCACCTTGCTTGTAATGCGTCTCGTACAGTATACGGTACATCACGGGATCGCGCAGGTTCATATTCGAGGCTGACATGTCTATCTTCGCTCTCAGAACCCGCTCACCCGCTTCGAATTCGCCCGCACGCATGCGCTCGAAAAGATCCAGGTTCTCCTCGACGGATCTGTTGCGATAGGGGCTTTCCCTTCCAGGAGTCGTGAAATCGCCGCGATACTCACGGATCTCCTCCGGCCCAAGATCGTCCACATACGCCTTGCCCTCCTTGATCAGTGCGACAGCCCATTCATAGAGCTGCTCAAAGTAGTCCGAGGCAAAGAACAGTCGGTCCTCCCAATCGAAACCCAGCCAGCGGATGTCCCGCTTCTGCGCTTCAACGTACTCCCAGCTTTCCTTGGTAGGATCTGTATCGTCCATCCGAAGGTTGCACAGCCCGCCGAATTCCGTTGCGATGCCGAAGTTCACACAGATGGCCTTCGCGTGCCCGATGTGCAAGTAGCCGTTCGGCTCAGGGGGAAAGCGGGTGTGCACGCGCCGGTCGGTTTCCCCCCGCTCCAAGTCGGCCCGAATGATGTCCCGAATGAAGTCCGAGGGACGCTCACTACTCGCCATGCTCATCTCACATCTCTCCTTCTATCCCTATGGGGTTAAGTCCCTTGATAGCAGCGCTCTACCAACCGAGTGCCGCGCGCCGACCCGGCGTAGCCCACGGCGCACATTGCTGGCCTGCAAGATCTGTGCGCAGCCGCGTAGGCGCAGAATCCGTCATATCCTATGCGCGGATCAGATTCTCCGGACAGCGCCTCAGAACTCAAGCTTTCTATGGCGCATCACCACGTTCTCTGAGAGGCCGATTCCAATCATCATGGTAAGCAGTGCTGCCGGGCCGTAGCTCACGAAGGGCAGAGGCAAGCCAACAACCGGTACCAGCCCCAGATTCATGCCGATGTTCACCACAGCCTGGAAGAGAATCATCGCCAGTGTGCCCGCAGCGATCATCCGCCCAAACCCGTCGGCCGCGATCAAGATGACCCGCAGAAGGCGAGAGAACAGAATCAGGTAGAGTACAAACAACACCATAACGCCAAGAAAGCCGAGTTCCTCGGAGACAACGGCAAAGATGAAGTCTGTATGGCGCACCGGCAGGTAGCGCAGCTGACTCTGCGTCCCCTGGGCCAACCCCTTGCCCCACAGTCCGCCGGATCCAATGGCAATCGATGCCTGTTCCAGTTGGTAAGCAACGTTAGGGTTGCTGCTGGGGTTAACGAACCCCAGGATCCGCTCCTGCATATATCCGAAGTCCAGAGCCTCCATCAGCCTCCAGAGGGGGTAGATCGCTCCCAGAGCGACCACTCCTGTCGCAACCAGATACCGCACGCCGAGATCAGATTCGAATACCATGGCCAGCCACATCGCCATCAGGACCGCGGCAGTTCCCATATCCGGCTGGCCAAACACGAGCGCTGCCAGCAACAGGGTCATCGCCCCCGATGCCACGTAGTTGCCAAGCCCGATCTCACCAGAGGCGTCCGTCGCTAGACTGGTCTTGGGGGCTCCGAAAAGCGGGGTAATGCCCGATCTTCTCGTCCGCTTGCGGCTTAGTACGGCGCCAACGGATATGGCCAGCAGGTTCATCGCCAGAAAAGAGGGCTGGAATCGCACGAACCCTAGATCAAACCAGCTCCGCACCCTACCAATCTCGCTTCGGCCAAACAGCAGCACCAGAACCAGCAGGATGACAGCGACCAGGTACATCAGCCACCAGAAATCGCCCAGCCAGTGGAAATCCCGAGGAAACATGGCCAGCAGTATGATCAGCCCTATCCCCACCGCACCAAAGATCGCCTGACGGCGCCAGATGTCCTGCAGCCGGGGATCAAGGCTACCCAGATTCGCGCTGTAGATCATCACCACCCCGAACGCGGTCAGGAGTACTGCAGTAAGGAGCAGTGCGTAGTCAAAGTGGCGCCAGATACGCAAGACAGTCACCTACCTCTAGGTACGGTCAGCCAAGGATTTGCCACCATCTGCCTAGCCCCTACCGACGTCCCACATCGAATGGATCGAAGGGAACCATGGTGGCGGTATTATAGCACGTGCTAGGGGTTCACGAAAACGTCTCCCGGTGGTCCGGTGTCCACCATTTCACAGCCGGGCCCTCCTGAGTAGCCAGTCTGGCGAGCTCAGGGGTGCCCCCGGGTCAAGGCTGTAGCTGCTGGCCTCAGCGCGACACGAACCGGTTTCCGACCAGATACAAGCGCCAGAGAGCCCTCCGAGCGGCGGCGTCACCACGCACGTTGACCCTGGGGCCGATGCCTACCCCGCTGTTGCAGACCGGGTGGCCTGACTCCAGGAATAGCCGCGCATCAGGTGAGCACAGATCAGCGCCATCGAACCGACGGTCTATCTCCAGCGCTTCACAAAGCCGCCCCGGACCGCTGGTCAGCTGCTCATCGGGCCGGCCCCCTCGCCGCTCACGCATCTCCTCGAGACCCTCTAGCGGCTCCAGCGCCCGTACCAGCACTGCCGCCGGGA
>JASFVG010000049.1:0-16327 GCA_050049955.1 Anaerolineae bacterium
GGTTGAGCAGCCGGACCACCTCGAGAGCCGCTGCTCCTGCGTGGGCAACGGTGTCCGGTATGTCTCGGGGACCTTGGCAGCACCCCGCCAAGAAGACACCGGCGGTGCTGGTTTCCACGGGCCTCAGTTTTGGGTGGGCTTCGGCAAACCATCCATCCGGCGTGCGGCCGAGGCCAAAGACACTGGCCACTCTGTCCGCCTCCGGATATGGCTCAATGGCCGATTCGAGGATTACCAGGTCCACATCTGCAGACACCAGCCGTCCCAGGTCGGCATCCTCCGCCTTCACGCGCAGCTTGCCATTCGACAACATCTCCACCTCAGCGCCACGACCGCGCACAAACGTGATTCCCTCTTCCTGCACACGCTCGTAGAACTCCTCGTATGCCTTGCCGAAGGCCCGCATATCCATATAGAAGTCGTAGACCTCGGCGCCCGTCTTGTCGCGCACCTGGTGTGCATGCTTGAGGGCATACATACAGCAGAAGCGAGAACAGTAGATGTGCGCGTTCTCGTCGCGGCTACCGACGCAGTGGAGGATGGCGACACTCTCCGGAACCTTTCCTTCGTCAGTCACGATCTTACCCTCAGTGGGACCGCTGGCGTTGGTGAGGCGCTCGAACTGAAGGCCTGTGAGGATGTTGGGAGACTCGCCGTAGGAGTACTGCGGCAGCTGACTGGGCTCCCACATGGCAAAACCTGTCGCGACGACGATGGTTCCGACATCGAGGTCTATTAGCTCGTCCGCTTGCTCGAAGTCGACGGCGCCGGTGGGGCAGAGCTTGGCGCACGCCCCGCAACGCCCGTCCCGCTGGAAGTAGATGCAGTGCTCTGTGTCTAGCACCGGGACGTTAGGGATTGCCTGAGCAAAAGGTCGGTAGATGGCCTTTCGCTGGCCCATCCCCGCTTCGTAGCCCGTGTCAGTAACTTTCGCAGGGCACTTTTCCTGGCACAGACCGCAGCCGGTGCACAGCTCCTCATCGACATACCGAGCTCGCTTGCGAACACGGACCTTGAAGCTGCCGATGTATCCGGAGACGTCCTCGACCTCACTGTAGGTCAGAAGCGTGATCTTGGGATGCCGACCGGCATCCATCATTTTCGGGCCGAGGATTCAGGTACTACAGTCTAGAGTGGGGAACGTCTTGTCAAGCTGGGCCATTCGCCCCCCGATGGAGGGTTCTTTCTCCACCAGGTAGACTTGATAGCCTGCGTCGGCAATGGACAGCGCGGCTTGGATACCGGCTATTCCACCTCCCACGACCAAGGCGGCCTCAGTGACTGGCTCTTGGCGAGGCTCAAGGGGAGCGTGATAGGCGACGCGCGCCACGGCGGAGCGCGTGAGACGTTTGGCCTTCTCCGTTGCCCTCTCCTTGTCCTTAATTGTCCAGGAGACATGCTCGCGGATGTTGGCCATCTCGAAGAAGTAGGGGTTGAGCCCAGCCCCCTCCAGCGCGCGCTGGAAAGTCGGCTCATGCATGCGTGGGGTGCAGGAGGCCACCACCACCCGGTTTAGGTCGTGTTCCTGGATGTCCTCCTGAATCGTGTTCTGCCCAGGCTCGGAACACATGTACTGGTGCTTTCTAGCAATGACCACGCCGGGCAGATCGGCGGCCATCTCCACCACGTTGTCCACATCTACCGTAGCGGCGATGTTGACGCCGCATTCACAGATGTATACCCCAATACGCGGTTCTTCCATTGCGCGAACTCCTTACGTAGTCTCTGCTTCGGCGAGTGTCTTCAACACCGGCTCTGCCGACACAATGTGTCGCTTCAAGAGCAGGTCACTTGGTGGCAGGCCAAAGGCAAGGCCGATCAACTGAGGTAGAAACAGGATAGGCACGCTCAGCTGCTGTCCCATGACCTGCGAAACCTGGTTCTGATAGCCGTCCAAGTTCATATGGCACATGGGGCAGACCACGGCCACACAATCGGCGGGTCTGCAAGCGGTCAGGATCTCGCCGACCATATGATGACCCACCCTTGGCTTGGTCATCAACAGAGAGGTGCCGCAGCAAGCCGCCCCGCGGTTGTGTCGGTGGACCGTGGCCCCAAGCGCCTCGAGGATTGCGACCATCGACTTCGGCTTCTCATCGTCGTCGAATGGGCTGAAGGGGCGGACGGTTTGGCAACCATAGTACGGGGCGACAGTCAAGCCAGTAAGCGGACGTTCGACTCTCTCGGCTATCTCCTCCGGCGAGAAATCGACGGCCAGGACATCCATCAAATGGCGCGTCCTCACAGTATTGTGGAACGTCAGCCCCTCCACCTCTAGTGCCTTGTTGACTGTCCTGAGCAGCGCTGCATCATCACCGACGGCTTTGGAAGCGCGTCGGAAGTTGGTATAGCATGCGCTGCAGACGGCGATCATGTCGATGGGGGACTCCGCCGGCCCGCCGCCGGCGGCTTGCTCTGCGAGGGCTAGGTTGCGGGCCGGTAGCGTAACGCCGAGAAGGTCACTCTGGACCGAAGCCGCGCTGGCCCCGCAGCAGGTCCAGTCCTCCAGCTCCGTCACCTCCGCGCCCAGTGCCTCCAGCACCAACAGCGTGGAGATCTTGTACTCCAGAGCGGACCCTTCAGCTGAGCAGCCGGGATAGAGATGATATCTCATCGCTGCGCCTCCAGTTCCTCCACCCGCTCGAACAGTTTGTCCAGGCGTCCCTCGCCAGCAAGCTTCGGCATTTCCGG
The DNA here is from genome assembly GCA_050049955.1 of Anaerolineae bacterium. Taxonomy (GTDB): domain Bacteria; phylum Chloroflexota; class Anaerolineae; order B4-G1; family B4-G1; genus SKLM01. Next base: position 2,692 of record JASFVG010000049.1, read on the forward strand.
ATGGATCTTCCCGCGAGCGAACATGGTAAACCCCAGGCCAGCGAAGTTGACGGCGCCCAGCGGGTCAGCACTCAGCAAGTACCGCGCCATGAATTCCATCTCCCGCATTCGCCCATACCGGCGCACGACGCCGTTGAAGACCTGGTAGAAGAGCGTACTCTTGGGCCACTTGGCGACCCCGTCCTTAATCGCCCTCTCCTTCAGACGCGTGATGGTCTCGGTTAGAGGGATGCCGCGCGGACAGCGCACCTGGCACTCATAGCAGAGGCTACAAAGCCACATTGTGCGGCTTCGCAGCACCTCGTCCGTTAGGCCAAGCTGTACCATGCGCCACATCCGACGCGGACTGAGGTCCATTGCCGGAGCAGCCGGGCACGAAGCCGTACAAGTGCCGCATTGGATGCAGCGGCGAAGAAGATTCCCCTCCGAGCCAAGCTGATCGGCAAAGCCAGGGTCGCGCTTTGCCGCAGTCAAGTCAAAGACATCGGGATTCGCCAAAGGTGCCCTCCTCTCAATCAATTACGGTTTCTATCCCTTGCAGGATGCTCGCGACGCCCTCTCGACCCGACACTGGCTGTGCATCTAGTCTACCCTTCTTATGCCGTGTTCTTATAGGGGGCGACGAGGGTCGTCGGGGCCCCGGGCATCGCCCACGGCCTCAGTGCAACGCCGACTGATGCTCCAGTGCCGATTCACTTACGTCGAAACCACAGATAACGCAGGCCCTTTCCCCCCATATCAAGGTCCTGCTGGTCAAACAACATCAGGTCTCCATCTTACGCCTTACTGGGCATCTGGCTGTCGCCCGTGACCTCCAAGTCGGAGGGTCGCAAGCCGGAGGATGTCCACAAGAGCCGTGATGGTCTCTCGCGGGCGTCGAATTCTAGGGCGAACGGGCTTTGCGCGCCAGTCTCTGCTCCAGCGGAGGTAGCTGTCGCAGTGTTTCCGTGAAGCTGCGCACGGTCTCAGCGAAGAGATTCCCCTCTGAAGAGGAGACCCATTTCACAAGGAACCGCTCCTTCTCGATGCCCGTGAACTCGAGCAGCGCCTTCAGGACTGGCATGCGTCGGGCAGTCCGATGGTTGCCAGTGCTGTAGTGACAGTCGCCAATGTGACATCCCAGAACCATCACGCCATCTGCCCCCTCACGAAAGGTGCGGATGATCAGTTCCGGGGAGACGCGTCCCGAGCACGGAACGCGGATGATCTTCAGATTGGGTGGATACTTGAGCCGTCCCGACCCGGCCAGATCCGCTCCGGCGTAGCTGCACCAGTTGCAGAGGAAGCCAATGATCTTCGGTTCGTAGGTCTTCTCATCCATAGCGGTATCCTCAAGCCGTGATCGCACAGCGCGTCTCACGCTGGTACAAGCTCCCTCTCAAGCACCGACATCGCGCTCATAGCGCCTAGCATCTCAGAGATCAGCTGGCGGTCGGTGAAGTGCCGCAACATAATGGCCTTAGAAGGACACGCCGCTGCACACGTGCCACAGCCTTTGCACAACGCCTCGACCACGTGCGCGACGCCACGGTCCTCGAGTAGCTCGATCGCTGAGTAGGGACAGGTCTCGGTACACTGACCACAGCCGACGCATACCATCTCGTCCACCAGGGCGGTGGCAGCTTCTACCTCCACTTCACCTTGACCGATCAGCGACAGCACCCGGGCGGCAGCGGCGGCCCCCTGCGCAACCGAGTCAGGGATGTCCCGCGGGCCCTGAGCACACCCGGCTATGAACACGCCATCAGTCGTCGTGCCCACCGGGTCCAGCTTGGGGTGCCTTTCCTTGAACCAGCCTTCCTGATCGCAGCTTATGCCGAACAGGTGAGCCACCTCTTCCGCGTCGTGACGAGGCTCGAGTCCCACGCTCAGGATCACCATGTCTACCGGAATCCGCATCTGCCGTCCCAATGCCCTGTCCTCTACGTAAACGGCCAGCCTGTCGTCCTCGGGCAGGATCTCGGACGGGCGCCCATTGATGAAGACGGTGCCCTCCTCCTGGAGGCGCCTGTAGAATGCCTCATAGGCCTTTCCGCCAGTACGCATGTCGATATAGCACTCGTAGATCCGTGCATCGGTCTTGCCACGGACGAGATGAGCCAGCTTCAGCGAGTACATGCAGCAAACCTCAGAGCAGTAGGGGTTGTAGTTGTCGTCCCGGCTGCCGACGCAATGGATGATGGCGACACTCTCCGGTTCTGTGTCCCCATCCCGAAGATGAATACGTCCACCGGTAGGCCCCGTTCCGCTCAGCATTCGCTCGATCTCCATGCTGGTGAAGACGTTGGGGTAGCGACCGTAGCCGTATGCGGAGATGCGCCGGGCGTCGAAGGCGTCGTAGCCGGTCGCGAGGATGATGTTGCCCACCTCCAGATCGAGCAGCTCGTCCTCCTGGCTGTAGTCAATCGCATCTGCTTCGCAGACAACCTCGCACGTCCCGCATCGGCCCAACGTGTGTTGCAGGCAATGCGCGCGGTCGATCACCGGGACCTTCGGAACCGCTTGAGCAAAGGGGATGAAGACACTGCCGCGCTTTGACAAGCCTACATCGAACTCCGAGAATAGCGGGAGCGGCTCTTTGTCGGTGATGTCCTCCAGCTTGATGGCGCCGGTTGGACAGACAAAGGCACAAGCGCCGCAGGCAATACAGGCTTCGGAGAACCTGAAGAATGGGCTCCCCACTTCCCGGTCCACGCCACGGCCCACGAAACTGATGGCGCTCTGCCCGATCAGCTCCTCGCACACCCGTACGCAGAGCCCACACAGGTAGCAGAGCTCGTCTTCAGGGCCGGGCTCGAACCGGGTCTCAGTGACCCCCATGCTGGCCGCGATCTCCTGTATCTCCGGGGAGCTGGGGCATCGAGCAACCAGCAGTTCGGCCAGCATCCTTCTTCCCGTGAGCACCCGATCGGACGCCGTTTGCACCTCAATCTCCCACCGGATGGGGTAGTTGCAGGACGTCACCAGCCGCGACCGGCCATTGTACGTGATCTCCACAGTGCAGAGGCGACACGCACCGTAGGGCTCAAGGGCAGGATGATGACACAGCGCCGGGATTTGAATGCCGAGGTCATTCGCCGCCCTCAGGATCGTCGTTCCCTCTTCAACTTCGATGCTTTGCCCGTCAATCGTGACTGGTATCATATGGCAACATCCTTGTCGCTAAGCCACAACCACAGCGTCAAATCGACAGGTATCCAGGCAGACGCCACAACGGATGCACAGATCCTGATCTATGCGGTGAGGCTCTTTTCGCTCGCCGGTGATCGCCTCCTGGGGACACTGCCGGGCACAGGAAGTGCAGCCCGTACACGCCTCAGGATCAATGGTGTAGGTAATCAGCGCCTTGCAGACCGCCGCCGGGCACCTGCGCTCCTGAATGTGCGCCTCATACTCGTCGCGGAAGTAGCGGAGAGTGGATAGCACCGGGTTGGCCGCCGTCTGGCCCAGGGCACAGAGGGAAAATCCCTGCAACAGATCGCCCAGCTCCTCTAGCAAGGCGATATCGCCGCTCCGCCCCTCCCCCTCGCAGATGCGGTTCAGTATCCTCAGGCTGCGTGCAATCCCCTCCCGGCAGGGGGTGCACTTACCGCACGACTCCTCCCGCAGGAAGTTGAGGAAGTACCGAGCCACGTCCACCATGCAGGTGTCCTCATCCATCACGATCATACCGCCAGAGCCCATCATGGAGCCAACCCTGGTCAGTTCGTCGAAGTCCACCGGAAGGTCTAGCAGGCTCTCGGGGATGCAGCCGCCAGACGGGCCCCCGGTCTGCACAGCCTTGAATTCCTTCCCGCCCGGGATTCCACCACCGATGTCGAAGATGATCTCCCGCAAAGTGATGCCCATGGGCACTTCCACCAGCCCCGTGTTGTTGACCTTGCCCACCAGAGAGAAGATCTTCGTACCAGGGCTGTTCTCGGTCCCCAGGCTTCTGTACCACTCCCAGCCCTTGTTGATGATGTGCGGCACGTTTGCCCAGGTTCCGACGTTGTTGAGAGTACTCGGTTTCTCCCACAGCCCGCGCTCCACCGAGTGAACGTACTTGGCCCTCGGCTCCCCCACATCTCCCTCTAGCGAACGCATCAGCGCGCTGGACTCACCGCACACGAATGCCCCGCCGCCTCGGGCAATCTGCACGTCGAAACCAAAGCCTGATCCCAGGATGTCCTCACCCAGCAGGCCGTACTCTCGTGCCGCTTCCAGTGCAAGTTCGAAGTTCTCCACCGCCAGTGGATACTCGTGGCGCACGTAGATGTAACCCTCGGAGCTGCCGATAGCATAGGCCCCGATGACCATCCCCTCCAGCACCAGGTGTGGGTTTCCCTCCAGCGTGCTCCGATTCATGTACGCCCCCGGGTCGCCCTCGTCCGCGTTACAGATGACGTACCTCGGCTCCCCCTCCGCGTGGCGACAGGTCTCCCACTTCCGCCCCGTCGGGAAACCCGCCCCACCGCGCCCTCGCAGCCCCGACCGCTTCACGACGTCGACTATCTCTTCCGGCTCCATGGTGTGCAGGGCTTTCGCCAGGGCCGCGTACCCATCACGCGCGATGTAGTCGTCAATGCTGGTGGGATCGATGAAGCCGTTATCCCCCAGGATGACACGCTTCTGATGCGCATAGAAAGGCACATCGTGCTCGTGTACAACGGTCTCACCTGTCTGCGGATGCTCATATAGCAGCCGCTCAATGGCGTTCCCTTTGACCGCAGTCTCCGACACGATCTCCGGCACGTCCTTCACCTGCACTCGCTGATAGAAGATGTTCTCAGGACGCACAACCACGAGCGGGCCGCGCTCGCAGAAGCCGTGACAACCCGTGGTAAGGACGTCTATTTGGTCGGCCAGCCCCTGCCTCTCAATCTCCTCCCGAAAGGCCGCCGTCACCGGTTCGCACCCGCTCGCCAGACATCCCGTGCCAGCACAGACCGTCACGCAGCTCCTATCAGGCTCCCTGGAGGCCTGCAGACGTTCACGGAACTGGTCTAGCTCCTCAGGGCTGTGCAGCGTTATCACTGTTCCGCCTCCTGCTTCGCCCCTCGGAGCTTCTTGATGATTCGCGCCGCCTTTGCCCCTGTCATCTGACCATGATACTCGTTGTCCACCATGATCACCGGACCTAGGGCACAGGCGCCCACGCAGTTGACGGTCTCCAAGGTGAACTCGAGCTCCGCGTCCGTCTCACCGGCCCGAATCCCGATCTCTCGCTCCAGGGCATCCACTATCTTGACCGCCCCGCGCACGTGGCAGGCAGTGCCCGTGCAGACGTGGACGACGTGCCTACCCCTCGGCTCCAGGCTGAAAGCTCTATAGAAGGTTGCCAGTCTGAATGCCTTGGACGCTGGGATCTCCAGCTGATTAGCCACATAACGCAGCGTGCCCTCGGGCAGGTAGTTCACTTCATCCTGTACGTCCTGCATGATGGCGATGATGGCTGAGGGCGCTCGATGGTGCCGGTCCAGAATGGCATCGATGACGGCGATGTCCATCCCCAGGCCCGCGCCCTTTCGTTTCCCGTTGTTGCTTTGGAGGGATTCGCTTGAGCCCATGGACTACTCCTCAGTGTTCAGCGATGAGATCAAGTCCTGGATGTAGGGCGCATTGCGGACGATACAGTGTTCGGTACACTCCCCGCAGCCCGTGCACTTGTCCACATCCACACCACGCGCTTTCTTGCGCACCCGCACCCGGAAGTTGCCCACGTAGCCTGAGATTTGCTCCACCTCACTGTAGGTCAGGAGGGTGATGTTCGGATGCCGACCGGCATCCATCATTTTGGGGCCGAGGATTCACGCACTACAGTCGAGGGTGGGGAACGTCTCGTCAAGCTGGGCCATGTGCCCGCCAATGGTCGGCTCGCGCTCCACCAGGTAGACAGGGTGGCCTGCGTTGGCCAGTTCGAGTGCAGCCTGGATGCCCGCGATTCCTGCACCGACGATCAACGTGGCGGGCTCTACAGGGACCTTGGTGATACTCAGCGATTGGTGGTGTCGCACCCGGAAGACCGCCGCAGAGACCAGGGCCTTTGCCTTGCGCGTTGCCTCTGAACGATTATCGTGCACCCAGGAACACTGCTCCCGGATGTTGGCCATCTCGAAGAAGTAGGGGTTTAGACCCGCCTCGGCGACGGCTCGCTGAAACGTCGGCTCGTGCATCCGGGGCGTGCAGGAGGCCACAACCACGCGGTCCAGTCCCAGTTCGCGGATGTCGTGCTTGATGAGGTCCTGGCCCAAACTCGAGCACATGAACTCGTAGTCACGAGAGACAACCACGTCCCGTAGGTCGCCTGCCCAGCGGGCCACTTCCGCCACACCGACGGCTCCAGCGATGTTGTTGCCGCACTGGCAGACGTAGACACCGATTCTCATTCACTCACCCCCTCTCAAGATTGGCGAAGGCAGGCCTGACCCGGGGCTCCAGTCCATGGGCCCAGGTATGACCAGCACGCCAGCAGATCCATCTTTCGGTCCTCCAGCTCGAGAAACCCCTTCCCGGTGCGTATGCAGCCGGCTGTCGCCCAGGCGAGGCGATCGCGGCGAAACCTGGGAGAGTTGCGCAATCAGAGAATCCCTTCTAGGAACTCCGCGACCTCACTCTGCCAGAACACTGGCCCGTCCGTACAGACGAACTTGCCTCCCATATTGCACCGTCCGCACTTACCGATGCCACAGTGCATGCGCGCCTCCAGAGTCGTAAGTGACTGGCGCGGTGTGAAGCCCAGCCTCTGGAGGGTCAGGAAGACGAAGTGGATCATGATTGGCGGGCCGCACGTGATCGCAACGGCGTTCTCGGTGGGTGGCGCCACGCTCTCCAGCAGCTGGGTGATCAACCCGACGTTACCCGTCCATTCCTCGTCTCCCTCATCGACGGCGACGTGAAAGTCGGTGTCGGACGCAGAGGCCCATTCGTCGAACTCCTCGGTGAAGACCAACAAGTCAGGTGCGCGGGCAGCCCACAGAATCGTCACGTGACCGTAGTCGTCCCGATTGTCGAGAACGGTATGGATGACGGGCCGCAGTGGGGCAGCGCCGATCCCACCGCCCAGAATGACGAGATCTTGCCCCGCAATCTCGTCCAGCGGAAACCAGTTACCCAAAGGGCCGCGCACACCGACAGGGTCCCCCGCCTCGAGATTGTGAAGCGTGTTGGTAACGTGGCCCAGCGCATTGATGGCAAACTCCACCAGGGGGCCACGCCTCGGCGTGGATGTGATACCGAAGGGAGCCTCCCCCGCGCCAAAGGCAGAGACAAAAGCGAACTGGCCCGGCTGGTACTCCGCGAAGGCCTCCTGACCATCGGTCTCGATCAGTTCTACCTGGAACAGCTTGATGCCCGTAGCGAGGTCCCGGACTCCGCTCAGGCGGCCTACGTAGGGACGCATTGGATCAGCTTTGCTGGCAGTCACGTGCTGCTCCTTTCCGCTACGTCCCTCATGATCTCGGTGATGTCGATGTCGACCGGGCAGGAGGTGATGCAGCGACCACATCCCACGCAGCCCGTGACGCCGAAGTCCTCGGGGTAGTAGCAGAACTTGCAGAAGAAGCGGTTGCGCAAGCGATCAGGTCTTGTGGCCCGCGGGTTGTGCCCACCCGCTACACGCCGGTAGTTGGTGCTCGTGCAAGCGTCCCAGACACGGATGCGCTCGATGCAGGTCACGCCCGGCTCCGTGTCGGCCAAGCGGTCGGCCACGTCGAAGCAGCGACAGGTGGGGCACACGTAGGTACAGATGCGACAGCTCAGGCAACGCTCCCCGTGTCGCCGCCACATCTGGTCCTTGAAGAGCGCAGGCCACGCCTCCGGCGGGGTGACCGGCACCGACTCCACGTCCGCCGCGCTCGGAGGGCCGGCATCCAGGTGCCCCTCTGCCGGGAGGTCCTCAAGCAGTGCAGTTCCTTTCTGCGTCATCGCACGAACGGCGTAGCCGCCGTCCGCCTTCATCAGTAGAACATCAAGATGGGTCGGATCGCCGGGCGCGCCACCCACCGAGGTACAGAAGCAGCCCTCCCACATCTCGGGGCACGCCAGGCCTACGAGCGTAGTGCGTTCCCGGTGATGCCGGTAGATACGATCCACAGGCGCTTCCGCAAGGAAGAGCGCGTCGATCACTGCCAAGCCATGAGCATCGCACGGGCGGATGCCGAAGAGAACCTGGGGGCGCTGCGGCAGGGCATCCCTCAGGGTCACCTCCTTACCGCGCTGCTGAACGCGCAGGACGACCTCGGTGTCCGGCAGGAGGTACTGCTTGGCAGACATGTCTGGTCGCTCGTACTCGAGGAGTACCTCATCGCCAGACTCTACCGGCCTGTAGAGGACGTGCCCCTGCACGTCGCGGGGAGCGACCAGGTCGCGTGCCTTGGACAACTGGTCGAGCCAGGAGCGCAGACCTTCGGCGGTAGTCAGCATCATATCGGCGAACCCTCCTCGCCAAGCTCGAACAGGAGGGGAGAAGGGGCCTTCTCCCGGCCGGCGCGATGACCAAAGAGACCTTCGACCTCCCTGACGATACGCCGGTTGAGAAGACTGAGGGGGAGATCCATCGGGCACACCCGTTCGCATTCGTCACATTCGACACAGCGACCTGCCAGATGGAGGGCCCTGCCTAAGTGGAAGACGTGCTTTTGCGGTAGTTCGATGCCGATGTCGACCCACAGCCCATCGTCGCGCTCGAACATGCACGTGGTACAGTAGCAGCCAGGGCAGACCTGGCGGCAGGCGTAGCAGCGGATGCAGCGGTCGAACTCAAGAAGCCAAAATCCCAGCCGATCGGAGGGATCCATCGCCTCGATCTCCGCAAGTTCGGGGTACTCGTCGTCGACCGGCTCGACCTCCGGAGGCTCGCCGAGCAGCGCATCGTGGACAAGGGGCACACGGTCCGCACAGCGGGTGCAGCGGTCGTTCGGCTCGCCAGTTGCGTCCTTTACACCGTGGCAGGCAATGCCGATGGCGAACAGCCGCTCTCGATCGATCTGCTGTTCGGCCAGGAGCACATTGAGTGCTCGGCTGTCGCACGGCTTGACGACTATGGCGACGCGAGGGGGAGGCTGGCCTCGCCTTGGAGGCTTCTTCTTGTCGTGGAGGTACGTCACCAGGTTGTGAACGCACGCATCACTCCAGATCAGGCGGTCAGCCTCGTCGGGATCGTAGATGAACGCAGGGCGAGCGCCACCACGAGGGCTGGCCTCGTAGCCGATGACACAGTCCACCTGTCCATCCTCCAGGAGCAAGCGGGCACGGTCTCGAAGTGCGTCAGTCAGTGCTCTGTCAATCGGCACGCTTCTGACTCCTCTCCGTGTAGGTCCGGCGGCCCGAACGGTCTTGCGGCGAGCAGCTCAGGCCCCTGGGAAGAATTCTGCCCTGCAGCCACACCGACGGCGCTAGGCCTGACAATCCCGTCCGCCCAGATGCTGCAATTGGCAGGGTCTGCTAACGATGTGCAATCATCGTCTTCGCGCCAGATTTCGAGACGCGGGCATCCTCGCGAAGGACGGGAAACACTACGGTGAAAGTCGTGCCCTGCCCTAGCTCTGACTCGACCAAAATGCGTCCCTCGTAGCGATCCACCAGATCCTTGACAATGGCGAGCCCGAGCCCCGTCCCCACCGCGTCCACTTTCTTGGCGTTTCTCGCGCGATAGAACTCCTCATACAGGTGAGCGAGCGCTTCCCCGGGAATACCAATGCCGTTGTCAGAGACTGTGACCTGGATCTCCTCGTCCCTGCGACGAAGGGCAACTCTGACGGCACCGCCAGCTGGCGTATACTTCACGGCGTTGTCCACCAAGTTGACGAAGATCCGATCGAGGCCCTCCTCCGAAGCCTGGACAACCAACTCTTCACAACAGGGGTCGAGCGATAGCTCGATGTCCTTCTCCTCGGCCCGGGGCTGAACCAGCAGCACAGCCCTTCCGGCCGAGGCGTTGACAGCCACTGCCTGCGCGTCCTCACCGAGCTCCGGGGATTTGCCTGCCGCAAGGTCCAGCAGGTCGTTGACCAGAGTCTCCATGAAGTCAAGGCGACGGTTGATGCGCGCGAATACGTCGCGTTGGGCCTCAGTCAGCTCCCCGGCATATCCCTTGACTACGTTGCGCAATAGAGACTGAGCAACAGCAATTGGGGAGCGCAGCTCGTGCGTCGCGACACGTATGAATCGGCTCTGGCTCGCCTCCTGCTCCTGCAGTTTGGTGTACGCACGGTGGCCAGCGACAGCCTCTGCGGCTAGATCGACCAAGGGGCCCAATAGCTCGCTGTGGGACTCGGCGAAGCAGTGAGTCCCTGTGGCGTAGATGTGAAGCGTGCCCAAGGGGTCCCCCTCGCGGCTAAGGGGAACGCACAGGGCAGAGCAGTACTCCTGGGCCAAACTTGCGGCCCGTACGTCGTCTTGGATCTGGTCGACAATGACCGTGCGTCCGGCAAGCACCTCTCTGTCAACAGGGCTCTTGTCCAGTGCGACTGGCTCCGCCGCACCGGGATGATCGGTGAGCCCGATGGTGACAGCTGTGGTCAGTTCCTGGCCTCGGTCATTCAGCAGGCGGACCACCGCTGCATCAGCCTGAAGCACCTGCGTAGCTGCCTCCAGCAGGCGCGCCAGAATCTGCTCCAGTTCCACCGTGCGCTCCAATCCCCACTCTTCCTCGCATTGCCGCCGCCAGCAAGGGGTGGGGCACGAGGCGAGGCAGGCCTACTCGCTAGCCGACGGCAGCTTGCTTCAGCAGCGCTTCGACCTTCTCCACGAGTTCGTCGGGATCGACCGGCTTCTCCACGAAATCATCGACCGGGAGATAGGCCTCGTCTGGGCCGAAGCGCAGAGAGGTCGTGGTATGAATCGCCGTAAGCATCAGGATCGGCGTATCCCGGTACTCGGCGTACGGCGAATCCTCGTCGGGGCTACGAAGCTCGAGCGAGACCTGGAAGCCGGCTGTCGCCGTCTCCATCATAACGTCCAGGATGATCAGATCAGGCTCGATCTCCTTGACCTTCTGAAGGCCCTCCTCCCCCGAAGTAGCTGTGAATAGCTCGTAGCCGTAGGCTTCAAGCGGCATACGGAGTGCCGCCAGCATATCGATGTCGTCTTCAATGGCGAGGATCTTGGGCATGGTGTTCTCCTTTCAACTCATTCAATATGGCATTGCTCAGGCCCGATAGCGCGGTCTCCACTGCGGGGCTCAATCCCTCGCCCCAGCCGATCTGCGCCGGCTGCACGCCGAATACCACAATCTCGGGCAGGTCCCGTTCCAGAGCGGCCGCGAGTGCTAGCACTTCGCTCAAACCAGCGTTATGCAGCGTGAAGGTGCTGGACGCTGCGGCCAGACGAACTTGATCCGGGGTGAAGCGGACGAACTGACCTGGCTCTCGCCCCAATTCAGCCGCGTCCACGATCACCACGCGCTCCCATTGCTCCAGAACAATTAGTAGATCCAGCCCACCAGTTCCTCCGTCTAGAGCTGTCACCCCTTGCGGTAGGCCCCGGTGGTTCAGTTCTTCCACCACCCGCGGGCCAACGCCATCGTCGCCACGCAAGGGGTTACCCAGACCGAGGACTAGCGTCGCTGGGTCCATTTGGCTTCCTAGACGAATTCCACGGTCAGGAAATGCGTCGAGCAGGATATGCACGGGTCGTAAGCTCGCACCAGCATCTCGAGCGTGAGCCGCACCTCCTCCTGAGGCCTATCGATGATCTGCGGCACCAGCGCCTGCATGTCGTGATTGAGGTTGGCCAGGTTCTGGTTGGTAGGAATGATGCAATTCGCACCGCTGCAGAAGCCGTCCTTGTAGCTGTAGTTGTGGAACAGTATGCCGCGTGGCACGTCGCAGGAAGCTGCACCTGCTCCATCCCTCAGCTCAACCGCCACCGGCTCCTCTGGCTTGAGGCCCTGATCGAGCAGCTTGTCCATGAGAATGATGCTATCCTCGACGCAGTGGACCATCTCGACGACCTGAGCCGCGGTATTGAGGAAGGGGTTGGTGACCATTGGCTCCATGCCCAGTTTGGCGGCTGCCTCCTTGGCCTTGGGGTGGAGTTGATCGAAGTTGTTGTTGAACCGGGCCAGCGCACCAACCATGTACGACTCGCGGTTATGGTGGGTCCACTTGGCTGTGGAGAAGGGCACCATCTCCTCGTTGGTCACCTTCCGGTAGTCCTCCACCGGATAAGTAAAACCGTCCGACGTCTTGACCGTGCCCCCAACAAAAGCATATTCATCGTCCTTCGTTAGCGACACGTACTCGGTCTCGCGCTCGAACTCCGGCCAAGGGAGAGTAGAGAAGACGTCCACGGTCGCGTCCATGTCGGCGCGAGCATCTATGAAGCGCTGACGCATAGCCCGCACGTCGGCTTCAGTGGGTGTGTGAGTGAATCCTCCGACCACCAGAGAGCACTGATGCGTGTGTCGCCCCCCCATCATGGCACCAAGGTCCCCGGATAGCTTCTTGATTCTGAGCGCTCGCTCCACCACCTCCCGGTGGCTATCCACCAGCGGGATGACAGAGCCAACACCAAAGAAGTCCGGCGCCACCAAGTAGTAGGTGTGGAGGACGTGGCTATCGATGATCTCGCCGTGGAAGTTGAGCTTGCGAAGCAGTTCGGCCTGCTCCGTCAACTCGACGCCAAGCGCCTTCTCAGTTGCCATAGCGCTGGTTGTGGAATGTCCAATAGAACAGATGCCGCAGATGCGCGACGTGATGTGATTGATCTCGTAGTAGGGCCGTCCGCGTACGAATGCCTCAAAGAAGCGGGGGGCCTCGACCACCTCGAATCGACACTCCTTGATCTCGCCGTTGCTGGTATCGACAACGATGTTCCCGTGTCCCTCAACGCGAGTTACGTGGTGTACGTTGATGTTCATAAGCGTTAGCTTCCTTCCTGTTCAAACATCTGAGTCTTCTGGACACGGTCGGTGTTGAACATTGTGAACCGCGAGAGGATTTCCTTCACCGTCAGGCCAGCCTCGTCCAGAGCCTCCTGCATAGCGTTCTCGTTGGGCTCTGGAATGAGCCCGCGACATCCCTCGCAGCCATCGCCATAGGTGGGGCAGATGGCATCGCAGCCAGCCCGCGTCACCGGGCCCAGGCAGAACTTGCCTACGTGAAACAGGCAGACGTTCTCCTTCAGTTTGCACTCGACACACACCGGGTAGTCAGGAATCCCTGGCTTCTTGCCAAGCAGGAGGTTCTTGACCACCTTGACGAACTCCTCCCGGTCAATCGGGCAACCTGGAATGATGGCGTCCACTTCGACGACGTCACCGATGGGCCGGGCCGCATAGGTCTCGTACCAGTCGGCCTTGTCGCCGTAGACGTACCGTCGCACGTCGTCCAGAGGCTGCAGGTTCTTTAGGGTATTGACGCAGCCGGTATGGGCGCAGGCACCCAGCGCGACGACGAGGTCAGCCTGCGCACGGATCTTGAACAGGCGTTCCTCATCACACTTGCGGGTGCACGAGCCCTCGACGAACGCGATCTGATAGTCCTCGCCCTTTTCGGTCATCGCCTCGCGCCATTGCACCACCTCGACAGCGTCGAGGAGGTCGAGATGCGTCTGAAGGGCATCGACCACAGTCAGCTGGCATCCCTCACAGCTTGCGAAATCGAAGAAAGCGATCTTCGGCTTCCCATTCTTGTCACTCATTACAGTGCCTCCT
>JASFVG010000050.1:0-16206 GCA_050049955.1 Anaerolineae bacterium
ACAGGCCATTGACATCCCTCTTGACATCCACGTCATCATCACAGACTCCTTCGGCGGCTACATGCGGTTCTACGATGCTCCAGCCATGGCGCGTGTGAGCTCACCCTGCTACTTCAAGATCGAGCCGGGGCCGGCGTGCGCGGCAACCGGGGCGGCGTTGTACAAGCCGTGGATTGACGAGAACATGCTCGCCGACTGGGGTAGGACGAAAGTGAAGTACGCACAGATCCTCCACGAGATCATCCAGGAGAACCACCCAGAGCTGAAGCTATCGGCGCTGGGGCCGGATGATCTGGCCATACCGCAGCCGTGACATGTTGAGTCAAGAGGTGACCCACACCTATGGACAACCTGATTGAGCCGTTTGTGGAGCTGATCCGCCGAGCCGCCACGGATCTACCGTACGACGTGGAACTGGCCTTGGAAGAGGCCCGCGACTGCGAGGCACCGGGCTCGGCAGCGGAGGGGGCGCTTAACACCGTCCTGGAGAACGTGGCGATTGCGCGCGAGAATAGCACGCCCATCTGCCAGGACACGGGCGTACCTATCTTCACCATTCGCTATCCTCACGGCGTCAGTACGCGCCGCCTCCAGGAGCAGATCGAGGTCGCGGTCGCAAAGGCGACTGAGCGCGCGTACCTTCGTCCCAACGCCGTCGACCCCATCAGCGGTCGCAATAGCGGCAACAACCTGGGAGACGCCTACCCCACGTTTCACTTCCAGGAGTGGGGCGACGACCACATCGAGGCGGACCTTCTGTTGAAAGGGGGCGGATGCGAGAACGTGGGAGCCCAATACAAGCTGCCCCACGCGCCGCTGAAGGCCGGCCGCGATCTGGACGGCGTCCGCAAGGTGGTCCTGGACGCGGTCTACCAGGCACAGGGCAAGGGCTGCGCGCCGGCCGTGCTGGGTATCGCCATCGGCGGCGATCGTGGCAGCGGCTATGTTCTCGCCAAGGAGCAGCTCCTCCGCCCGCTTGAGGACGTCAATCCCGTGCCGGAGCTGGCCGAGCTGGAGGAGCGCCTTCTGCGCGAGTGCAACGAGTTGGGCATCGGCCCTATGGGCTTTGGCGGGAAGACCACGGTCTTTGGTGTCAAGATCGGTGCCTACCACCGCCTCCCCGCCTGCTACTTCGTCAGCATCGCCTACATGTGCTGGGCCTGCCGGCGCGCCCGGATGACCATCCGGGGTCGACGCAGTCACCGGGGAGAGGAGGTGAGCTACCAATGAGCGCCGTAGATCTGACTATTCCCATCTCTGAGGAATCTATTCGCTCGCTCCACGTCGGCGACACGGTCCATCTTTCCGGGGTGCTCGTCACCGGTCGCGATGCCGCGCACAAGTACATGATTGAGAACTTCATTCGCTCTCCAGTCGTTCCAGAGAGCGAGCGGGCAGTGTACGAGGCACTCAAAGGGCTGCTCAAGGGGAGCGTCATCTATCACTGCGGACCGGTGGTGCGCGGGCCGACGCAGTCACCCAAGCACGACGATGGTGGGTCGACGCAGTCACCCTGGGAGTTTGTCGCCGCCGGGCCGACCACCTCGATCCGCGAGGAGGTCTACGAGCCGGAGGTCATTGAGCACTTTGGGCTGCGGGGCGTTATCGGCAAGGGGGGAATGGGGCCGAACACGCTACGTGCCTGTCAGGAACATGGTGCGGTCTACTTCCACGCTGTCGGCGGGGCAGCATCGCTCATAGCCGCTGCCGTCAAGGAGGTGGTGTCGGTCTACAAGAAGGACGACTTTGGCGTGCCCGAGGCTTTCTGGGTCATCCGCGTGGAGGACTTCCCCGTCGTGGTCACCATGGACACCCACGGGCAAAGCATCCACGACGAGGTGGAGGAGATGTCGAAAGCCGCTCTGGTTCGTCTGACGGGCAGCGGGGATACAAGCCATCCCTAGGTCGTACCGCCCCACCCGACCGCCGGTCCACTGGTCCGCCAGTGTGCCCAGCCACCGGCCTATCCACGGTCCAACATCCCAATGAAATACTGGAGAGAACCTCTTGACTTGAAAGACATCCGCGTCCCTCACGGCGACATTCACGTGCTGGTGGAGCGCTGCAAAGGCTGCGGCTGGTGCGTCGAATTCTGCCCGCGTAACGTGTTGGAGGTCTCAGATGAGATCAACAGCAAGGGCTATCACCCACCGAGGACGGTTCGCCCCGAGGCCTGTGTCGGCTGCGGCCTGTGCGAGTTGCTCTGTCCTGAGTTTGCTATCTACGTCCTGGAGGAGGAAGGCGAGGTGGTGATACTGTGAGCAAGGGAAAGCAGGACGGCGTGCTGTCCGGCGAGTTCTTCATGCAGGGGGATATCGCCTGTGCCGAGGGGGCGATCTGTGCTGGGTGCCGGTTCTTCGGTGGCTATCCGATCACACCGGCCACCGAGGTGGCACAGCGTATGAGCGAGCGCTTGCCGCTGGTCGACGGGATGTACATCCAGATGGAGGACGAGATGGCCTCCATCGGCGCGGTGCTGGGCGCCTCCTGGGCTGGCGCGAAGGCCATGACGGCAACCAGCGGGCCGGGTTTCTCGCTGATGATGGAGAACCTGGGCCTGGGCATCATGCTCGAGACGCCCTGCGTTCTGGTCAACGTTCAGCGCGGCGGTCCCTCAACTGGCCTTCCCACGCTTGGTGGTCAGGGGGACATGATGCAGGCCCGCTGGGGATCGCACGGCGACTATTCGATCATCGCCCTGGCCCCGTCCTCTCCGCAGGAGCTGTTCGACCTGACTATCCATGCCTTCAATCTGGCCGAGACCTACCGCACGCCGGTGCTGGTGATGACCGACGCCGAAGTGGGTCATATGACCGAGAAGGTGGTCATTCCCCCGGCCGACGAGACCGAGATCGTGGAGCGGCGGAAGCCCACCGTCGGGCCCGACGAGTACCTTCCTTACCGCGTCGAGCCGGGTGAGTGGGTGGCGCCGATGGCTGCCGCCGGCGATGGCTATCGCATCCACGTTACCGGCCTCACCCACGACGAGCAGGGCTACCCCGTCACGAGCGACGACAGCGCGCAGTGGCCGCTGGTGCAGCGCCTCATCGGCAAGATCGAGGAGAACAAGGACGACATCGTCATCCTGGAGGACGAGGGGTTGGATGATGCCGACGTGGTCGTCATATCCTACGGCATAGCCGCCCGCACTGCTCTCTGGCCGATCCAGATGGCTCGCGAGGAGGGTATCCGCGTCGGCCTCCTGCGACTGGTAACGGTCTGGCCCTTCCCGGACAAGGAGATCCGCGCCTTGGCCGGCCAGGTGGACGCGCTTGTGGTGCCGGAGATCAACATGGGACAGATCGTTCGCGAGGTCGAGCGCTGCGCGGCGGGCCAGGCGGAGGTTTTCCGGGTCTCGCATCCGGGCGGGGGCATACACGATCCCCAGCAGGTGTTGAGCATCCTTCGCCAGGCTGCCGGGTCTGGTGTGGAGACCCGACCGGCAGGACAGGAGGTAGGCGCATAGCGATGGTCATAGAGACGAAGCACGAACAGCTGCACAGGGCGCTGGAGAGGGATGGGGAGCCCGAGGGGCTGGATGAGGAGATTCACGGGCGTCACCCGCTGGATGATCTGCTGCGCACCGAGCGTCTGCCCCATATCTGGTGTCCCGGCTGTGGGTTGGGCACGGCCTTGACCTGCTTCCTGAGCGCGCTGCGTAAGTCGGGGCTGGACCTGGACAAGACAGCCGTCGTCTCGGGGATTGGCTGCACGGGACGCGTGGCCGGGTACGTGAGAATGGATTCCTTCCACACCACCCATGGGCGGGCCATACCCTTCGCCACCGGCCTGAAGCTGGGTAACCCCGAGTTGAAGGTGATCGTCTTCTCCGGCGATGGCGATCTGGTGACCATCGGCGGCAACCACTTCATCCACGCTGCGCGGCGCAACATCGACATGACCGTCATCTGCGTCAACAACTTCAACTACGGGATGACGGGCGGTCAGGCCGGGGCGACGACGCCGGTTGGCGGCATCACGACCACCTCGCCCTACGGGAACTACGAGTACCCATTCAACGTGTCGGCCCTGGCGGCTTCGAGTGGCGCGGTGTACGTGGCGCGCTGGACGGTGCTCCACGCCCGGCGGCTGGAGCGCTCGATGATTGAGGCGTTGCTCAAACCGGGGTTCAGCCTGGTGGAGGTGATCGCGCCCTGTCCCACCGGTTTCGGTCGCCGCCACAGGCAGCGTGAGGGCCTGGACACGCTGCGGTACTATCGCGAGTACGGCATCATCGATCATGGCGCTGATCTACAAGAGGCGGACATCGGACTGAGCGGCTCGTTGGTCGAGGGCAACTTCGTCGACATCGACAAGCCGACGTTTATGGAGCAGCGGGCGGAACGCCTGGCGCAGGTACTCCGGTAGCTGCGGGGCTGAGTAGCGTATGGCCGCTCGACCCAAGATGAGAGGCGTAGCCATAGTCTGTCTAGCGTGAGCTGGCAGGCAGGAGGCAAGGGTCGCATCACACTCGCTCACAGGGGATCGCCAAGTCCCCGTCAGTGGGGCCGAGGCCGGGGTCAGGCAATCCCTGGCGAGAGAAGAGGCGGGGAAGGACCTGTGCCGTCGTGTGCTAGCGTGAGCTTGTAGGCAGGAGGCAGAGTTTGAATCGTCTAGAGATAAGGCTATCAGGTTTCGGCGGGCAGGGGATTGTCCGTAGCGGAGAGATCGTGGGCCGGGCGGCCGCTCTCTACGACGGCCGGTTCGCCACGTTTACCCAGAGCTACGGGCCAGAGTCCCGCGGTGGTGCTTGCGCCGCTCAAGTGATCATCGCAGATGATCCGGTCGAGTTGAGCTATCCACATCTGGTGGACCCCACGATTCTGATCGTTATGTCGCAGGGGGCTTACAACAAGTATGCCTCGGGCTTTCGCCGAGACGGCCTGCTTGTGGTGGACGAGGATCTGGTGGATCTGGACGAGGCTGCCGAGGGACTGCGCGTGATCGGCATCCCCGCTACGCGCCTGGCCGAGCAACTGGGGCGACGCATCGTGGCGAACGTGGTCATGCTCGGATTCGTGGCCGCCGTGACCGATATCGCCTCACCGGATGCCTTAAGGAAGGCTGTCCTCGATTCGGTACCGAAGGGCACCGAGGAACTAAACACCCGCGCCTTTGAGACGGGGTTCGAGTATGGGCGGGAGCAGGGGCCGGTCGACGAGGTCGGGCCGTCAGACGCACTCCGGGCGTAGGACGCCAGGGGCGATCTCAGGTTAGCCGCCTTGGAAGGCATGGGCCTTCAGCTTAATTGGTGTGAAGGGGGATATGGCGGATACAGAGCCTGCGGCGGATCCTAGACAGCCAAAGGATGTCCGACAGCCAGAGGGTGTCCGACAGCCAACGGGCGACCAACGTCCGCGCGACGTCCTTGTCATCGGCGGGGGCATCGCTGGCATCCAGGCGTCGCTTGACTTAGCTGAGATGGGGGTGCGCGTGCATCTGGTGGAGAAGAGCCCCTCCATCGGCGGGCGCATGGCGCAACTCGACAAGACCTTTCCCACGAACGACTGCGCCACCTGCATCCTCTCGCCCAAGATGGTCGAGTGCGACCGGCACCCCCGCATTGCGATCCATACCCTGTCGGAGGTGCGGGCCGTGGCGGGCGAGGCGGGCGATTTCACTGTCGAGGTGTTGAAGAGAGCGCGCTACGTGGATGAGCACGCCTGTACGGCCTGCGGTGACTGCGCCAAAGTATGCCCTATCGTCAAGCGAGATGAGTTCCAGTTGGGCCTGTCGACGCGGCGCGCGATCTACATCCCGTTCCCGCAGGCCATACCCCAGGCGTATGTACGAGATCCCGACGATTGTCTGGGCGATGAACCCATCGCCTGTGGGCGCTGCATCGAGGCCTGCAGCAAGGGCTGTATCGACCTGGATATGAAGGACGAGGTGATCACGCTCTCGGTGGGTGCCATCGTAGTGGCTGTCGGGATGGAGACCTTTGATCCGGTGGCACTGACCCAGTATGGCTACACGCGCTATGAGAATGTCATCACCGGCCTGGAGTTCGAGCGGTTGATCTGTGCCAGTGGACCCTCTGGTGGGCACCTCATCCGTCTCACCGATCGTGAGGAGCCGAAGGTGATCGGTTTCATCCAGTGCGTTGGCTCCCGCAATCTGAAGTACCAGAGGTTCTGCTCGTCAGTCTGCTGCATGCACGCCACCAAGGAGGCCATTCTGGCCCGCGAGCACATCCCCGATGTCCAGTCGCATATCTTCTACACGGACCTGCGGGCCTCGGGCAAGGGCTTTCGTGAGTACATCGATCGGGCCAAGCGCGAGTACGGCGTCGAGTACATTCGCAGCCGCGTGGCCCAGATCGAGGAGGACGAGATTGGGAAGCTGGTCTTCCACTACGAGGATACAGCGACGTCCCGTCCCCGCGAAATGAGAGTTGATCTTGCGGTGCTGGCAACAAGTGTTGTCCCAGGCCCGGGCGTGGCTGCCCTGGCCGAGGTTCTCGGTCTTGAGTTGGACGAGTATGGTTTCTTCGAGACGAATCCCTTCGCGCCCACGGAGACGACGCGGGATGGGGTCTATACCTGCGGGTGTTGCCGTGCTCCCGTTGACATTCCACAGGCGGTGACGCAGGCCAGCGGCGCCGCTGCACGGGCGGCCCAGGTTGTGACAGAGATGGCGGCGATGTAGCCGCAGGGGACGTCAGGTTATGGATGGTGCATTGGTCGTCGGCGGTGGCATCGCCGGCATCCAGGCCGCGCTCGATCTGGCGGACCTGGGTATTCGTGTTCACCTGGTGGAGCGATTGGCCAGTATCGGCGGCCGGATGGCGCAACTGGACAAGACGTATCCGACCAACGATTGCTCCACCTGCATCCTCTCCCCCAAGATGAACGACTGTGCTCGCCATCCTGGCATCACGTTGCATACATACTCGGAGCTGACAGCGCTCGATCGAACGGACGGTGCCTTCAGCGTGACACTGCGTAAGCGACCCCGATATGTGGACGAGGACAGATGCACGGGCTGCGGTGCGTGTGTCCAGAAGTGTCCCGCCAAAGTGCCGGACGCCTTCGACATGGGGCTGCGGGAGCGGAGGGCCATCTACCTCCTGTTTCCGCAGGCTATCCCGCAGGTGATGACGATTGATCCAGATCACTGCCTCTACCTCCGGGAGGGCAGATGTGGCGCGTGTGCCAGGCTCTGTGAGGCTGGCGCGGTCGACTTTGAGCAGTCGGTGGAGCACGTCGCGCTGCAGGTTGCTGCCATCATCGTCGCCACCGGCTTCGATTTCTTTGACCCACGGGAGCTGACTCAGTTTGGGTACAAGCAGTATCCCAACGTCATCAGCGGACTCGAGTACGAGCGGCTGGTCAGTGCCTCGGGGCCCACGGAAGGGGAGCTGTTGAGGCTCTCCGATGGGGCACCGGTGAAGCGCATTGGCTTCATCCAGTGCGTGGGTTCGAGGGACGTGCGACATCAGCGCTTCTGCTCCTCCGTCTGCTGCATGCATTCGAGCAAGCAGGCGGTCCTGGCTGCCGAGCACGACCCCGACGTGGAGTCGTACGTCTTCTACTCCGACTTCCGCGCCTCTGGAAAGGGTTTCCGCGAGTACGTGGCCCGGGCGGAACAAGAGTACGGGGTGCACTACGTCCGCAGCCGGGTGGCCCGCATCACTGAGGACGATTCCCACAGTCCGGTGATTCACTACGAGGACGTGGCGACGTCGCGCCCGGCGCGGATGGTCGTCGATCTGGCGGTGCTGGCTACCAGCCTCATCCCTCGCCCGGGGACCGCCGATCTGGCCCAGGTGCTGGGCATAGAGATCGATCGGAACGGCTTCGTGAAGACGGAGCCGTTCGCCCCGGTGGACACGACGCGGCCGGGCGTCTTCGCCGCGGGATGCTGCCGGGGGCCCTTCGACATCCCCGAGTCCGTGATGCAGGCCAGTGCGGCGGCTGCCCGGGCGGCGCGGGCGATCGGCGAGGGGCGATGACCGCAACACCGCGTGTCGGTGTCTTCGTCTGTCACTGCGGCAGCAATATCGCGGGCCACGTGGACGTGGAGGAGGTGGCCGACTACGCTCGTACACTGCCGGACGTGGTCTTCGTCCAGCGCAACCTGTATACTTGCTCCGACGCTGGCCTGCGGGAGATCAAGGAGGCCATCGCTGCTGAGAGGCTGGATCGCGTGGTGGTTGCTGCCTGCACCCCACGCACCCACGAGCCGCTGTTTCAGGATACCTGCCGTGAGGCGGATCTGAATCCCTACCTGTTCGAGTTCGTCAACATCCGCGATCAGTGTTCCTGGGTCCACATGAAGGAGCCGGAGGCCGCGACCCGGAAGGCGCAGGATCTAGTCCGCATGGGGGTGGCCAAAGCGCGTCTCCTGGAGCCGCTCGAGGAGCAGGAGGTGCCGGTGGAGCCGGCGGCGCTGGTGATCGGTGGGGGGATGATCGGCATGACGGCCGCCCTCAACTTGGCCAACCGGGGCTTCGACGTGAAGCTGGTGGAGCGGGAGCCGAAGTTGGGTGGCATGCTGCTGCGCCTGGACAGGCTCTACCCCACGCGGGAGGACGCACGCAAGGTGGTCCAGGAGCGCATCGCCGACGTGCGGCGGAAAGACAACATCGAAGTCTTCACATCCTCGGTTGTGAGCAGCGTGAAGGGCTTCGTCGGCAACTATGACGTGCTGATCGACGACGTGGCGGATGGAGTGGCTGGCGCTGCGGGAAAGACCGAGGACCCTGATCGGGCCACGGAGACGCCGGACGACCGGTCCGCCACCGTCGGGGCCATCATCGTGGCCACCGGGGCCCAGGTGTTTCAACCGGAGGGGATTTACGGCTACGATGGGAAGCGCGTCATCACCCAGCTGGAGCTCGAACAGCGCTTCAGGGTCGATGACCTTGATGTGGATCGCGTCGTGATGATCCAGTGCGTTGGGGCCCGCTGTCCGGAGCGCCCCTACTGCTCCCGGATCTGTTGCACAACCGCCATCAAGAATGCGCTGGAGATCAAGGACCGTTGCGCCGACGCGGAGGTCTACATCCTGTACCGGGATGCTGAGACCCAGGGCACACGCTACGAGGCCTACTACGGCCAGGCCCGCGAGGCCGGCATCCAGTTCATCCGCTATGACATCGACCGTCCACCCGAGGTCCTGGAGGAGCGCGTACTGGTGTACGACGAGGTGCTGGGGGCCCGGCTGAGCATCCCCTGCGATCTGATCGTGCTCTCCACCCCGTTGGTGGCCCCGGAGGGCGTGCAGAAGGTGGCCCAGATGCTCAAGGTGCCGGTGGACGAGCACGGCTTCTTCCTGGAGGCCCACGTCAAGCTGCGCCCGCTCGATTTCGCCACCGACGGCATCTACGTGGCCGGCACGGCCCGCTGGCCATCCCACCTGGAGGAGACGATTACTCAGGCCTATGGCGCGGCGGCGCGGGCGTCCACCATACTCTCCAAGGAGCGCGTGACCTCGTCGGGCATTGTGGCGCAGGTGATCCAGCATCTGTGCCGGGGGTGTGGTCGCTGCGTGGAGATATGCGATTTTGGGGCGCCATCGCTAGAGGAGGCTGCGTCGGGGGTGCGGGTGGCGCACGTCAATCCCGTGATGTGCAAGGGGTGCGGGGCCTGTGCGTCGGTTTGTCCCACGGGCGCGATGCAGGCCCGTCACTTCACGGATGAGCAGGTCACAGCGATGGTGCGGGCGGCACTGGAGCCGGCGCTGTCATCATTCGCGTAGAGGGATGCTCACAATGCTTCTCGAACACCCGGGGCCGCCCATTCTCGATGAGTGAGTTCCAGCCGCGCATCGTCGTCTTTGCCTGCAACTGGTGCTCCTACGCCGGGGCTGATCTGGCTGGCGTCAGCCGGATGCAGTACGCGCCCACCACCCGCGTCATCCGCGTGATGTGCTCTGGCCGCGTGACGCCGGGCTTCATCCTGGAGGCCTTTCGCATGGGGGCCGACGGCGTCCTGGTCACCGGCTGTCACCCCGGTGATTGCCACTACATCTCCGGTAATGAGAACGCCGTTGTCACCGTGGAAAGGACGGCGCGGTTGCTGATGCTTCTGGGCCTTGAGGCCGAACGGCTACGCCTGGAGTGGATCTCCGCCTCGGAGGGGGCGCGCTTTGCCCGCTTGATGACCGAGTTCACGGGGCAGGTTCGCCGGTTGGGGCCAAGGGATGGCGTCTATCCCCGCTCGCTGGGGAATGGCTGCGCGGGACGTGAGGCGTAGAAGCTGACATGGACTTTGAGCAGATCCTTCGTCGGACGCGGGCTGCCCTCTGCCTCGATTGCGGCAAGTGCACGGGGAGCTGCCCGGTGTCGCGGGTGGACGTCGCCTACTCGCCGCGCAAGACCATCGAGCGCGTCTTGGCCGGCCGGCCAGAGGAGTTGATCAACGACCGCTATCTCTGGTCGTGTCTCACGTGTGGCCTCTGCACGGCCCGCTGTCCTTCCGACGTGGACTACCCGGCCTTTGTCATCGCCGCCCGCATGGAGGCGCGCCGGGCGGGCGTGGAGGGTGCTTACGCTCACAACGCTGTCATGCAGCAGCTGATGGCCATCATGGCGGACTCGGTGGCGCTTCGCTTACGGCAGAACCGCACCGGCTGGCTGACCGATGACCTCCAGACGATGACGCAGGGCGAGGATTTCTATTTCGTTGGTTGTCTGCCGTACTTTGACGTGATTTTCGAGGAATTGGGCGTCGTCTCCACTGACACCGCCCGGGACGCGGTGCGCTTGATGAACGCCGTCGGCATCGCGCCCGTGGTCAGCGACAATGAACGGTGCTGTGGTGCCGATCTCCTGCTCAACGGCGACGAGAGAGGCTTCCGCGAGCTGGCTCGGATCAACGTCGAGGTCATCGCGGAAAGCGGGGCTGGACGGGTGATCTTCACCTGCCCTGAGTGCTACAACGCCTTCCGACACGACTATGCCCGCTATGTTGGCCCGCTCCCCTTCGAGCTGGTTCACATCACCGAGCTCCTGGCCGAGCACCTCGACGAGCTGCCGCTGGATGAGGCGGCTATGCCCGTTGGCGAGACACTTACGTACCAGGACCCTTGTCGTCTCGGGCGCTACCAGGGCATCTACGATGAGCCGCGGGCGCTCATCGAGGCCACTGGCGCCGATCTGGTCGAGATGCGCAAGAGCCGCGCCAACGCCATCTGCTGCGGATCCGCCGGCTGGGTCAACTGCGGCCAGTGTGCCAAGGGCATTCAAACGACGCGGCTCCGGCAAGCCAAGGCCACCGGCGCGGCCGTGATGATCACGGCCTGTCCCAAGTGCCGCATTCACCTAAGCTGCGCCCTGAAGGACGCCAGCGACGAGGCCGATGATCGTGCGGGCGACATCAAACTGGAGGACTTGACCAGCCTGCTGGCTCGAGCACTGCTATGATCCGAGCCGCAGCCACCGAATGAATTCTGCGGCTAGGACGGAAGACCCGTTGAAGCGGGTTGGACGGCAACCTGCTTGAGCAGGTTTGAGAAGCTAGCCTGCGAATTCACTCGCAGGCCTCGCTTCATTCTTTATTCGCAGACGACGAGGAGGCCGGATGCCGTTCTGGCGACTGTACTACCATACTTGTTTGGGCTACCAAGAACCGTGAACATCTAATCTCACCGGGGATTGAGGACCGGCTCTATGCCTATCTCACCAACAAGGCTGCTGAACTAGATGTCCGCGTCTACGCCATTAACGGTTGGTTTGACCATGTTCATCTCGTTGTCTCTATCCCTCCAAAGCACGCTGTCGCCTACATTGTCCAGCGGCTCAAAGGGGCCAGCGCGCACGACCTGAATCACGCCAGTGGCCTCGATTTCCAGTTTACCTGGCAGCGCGGTTACGGAGCACTGACCTTCGGCGACACACAGAAGTCCATAGCTGTCGGCTATGTGGAAAGACAGAAGGAACACCACGGGCAGCGGACTGCCAATGGCCGGCTGGAGCGCTACGCCGACTTCGACGACGGACCGGATGACACGGGGCTCATAGTAGGTGGTGTTCCGCCTGTCGTGCGGGAGGTGGTTCCGGTATACGAAGTCCAGGGAGAGCCGCTGTTGTAGCCACTGGACGAATTTGGCGGCCAGGACGCAAGAACGTCGAAACCGGATGATGGTGTAGCCTGCTTCAGCAGGTTTGGGACACTAGCCTGCGAATTCATTCGCAGTCTTCCACACAAGCAAATGACCGAAGCCGAACGCATCATTGACGTCAGCACCTTTGTCCCCCGCTTCCGTGACGAAATCGCGGCCGAGCCCGGCGGCGAACACATCCGGCGTTGCTTCTCGTGCAGCACCTGCACCGCCGGCTGTCCCGTGGCTAGCGTCACCGACAAGTACAACCCGCGCCGTATCATCCATATGGCGCTGCTGGGGATGCGCGACCAGGTGTTGGCCAGCGACTTCATCTGGCTCTGCTCCGTCTGCTACACTTGCTACGAGCGCTGTCCCCAGGACGTGCGCATCCCCGAGCTGATGAACGCCATCCGCAACATCGCCGTGCGCGAGGGCCATGTACCTCCCACCTTCATAAGGCAGATGGAGGAATTGCGGGAACACGGCCGCCTCCTGGAGATCGCCGATTACGAAAACGAGCGTCGTGAGCGCTACGGGCTGCCTCCCATTCAAGAGACGTCGCAGGAGGTGCGCCAGATCCTGAACAGAACGCGCCCCCAGGCGCTTGATGAGGGGGCGCGGTGACCGGGCCACACTCGCCCAGTCGATACGCGCTCTACCTGGGCTGTTCCGTCCCGGTGCGTGGGATGAACTACGAGATGTCCGCTCGCCGTGTCGCCCAACGGCTAGACATCGAGCTGGAGGATATCGACGGCTTCTCCTGCTGTGGCTTCCCCGCCAAGCCCTTGGACTGGCAGGCGGGGCTGCTCATGGCGGCCCGTAACCTGGCCTTGGCCGAAGCGCGGGGGCTCGACATCCTGACGCTCTGCAGCGCCTGCACGGGCACCCTCACGGAGGCCAACCATCGACTCCGCGAGGACCCGGAGCTTCTTGCGTGGGCCAACAAGGAGCTGGCCGACCTCGATCATTCGGGTTCCCCTCGACCGGGCGCGGGGCAGGTCGCAGGCTCGCCACGGGCCTACAGGGGGACGGTGCGCGTACGCCACTTCGGCCGCCTGCTGTACGAGGACGTAGGGGTCGAGGCGCTGCGTGAACAGGTCGTGGTCAGCGCTGATGGCCACTGGCTGCTGGAGGACTTCCGGTTCGCGCCGCACTACGGCTGTCACTACCTGAAGCCGTCGCATCTGTACGACGGGTTCGATGATCCAGAGAACCCCCAGAGCCTGGACCAGCTCATTGAAGCTGCCGGCGCCCGTGTGGTGCGCTACGAGGATGAGGGACAGTGCTGTGGCGGTGGTATCCTGGGCTTCGACGAGGAGATGGCGCTGTTGATGACCAGGCAGAAGCTGGACCACGTCGCGGAGGCCGGCGCTGACGCGATGGTGCTCATCTGTCCCTTCTGTGCCATCATGTACGAGGCCAACCAGCGCCGCGTGGAGAGGCTCTCTGGGGTGAAATACCAACTTCCGGTGCTCTACTACCCGCAGATCCTCGGTCTAGCCATGGGTTTCTCGATGGATGAGATGGGGTTGAAGCTCAATCGTGTCAAGCCGCGCGAGTTGGTCCGAAAGCTACGTGAGACGGAAGACGTCAGGACTGCGTCTCACGGCGAGGAGGTGTCGAATTGACCGCCAGTATGGAGAATGACCTGCGCGTCGGCGTCTTCGTCTGCGACTGTGGACTGAACATCGCAGGAAGCGTGGACACCGAGGCGGTGCGAGAGTATGCTGAGAAACTGCCCGACGTGGCGGTGGCGGTGCGCAATCGCTACACCTGCGCGGACCCGGGCCAGCAGGAGATCAAGCAGACGATCCTGGAGCACAACCTGGATCGCGTGGTCGTCGCGTCCTGCTCGCCGCGGCTGCACGAGCCAACCTTCCGGCACTGCGTGAGCGAGGCGGGACTGAATCCGTACCTGTTCACGATGGCGAACATCCGCGAACACTGCTCCTGGGTGCACTTGCAGGATCGTGAGGCGGCCACGCGCAAGGCCAAGGATATTGTCCGGACGGCCGTGGCGCGCGCCCGTTGGCTCCACCCTCAGGAGGAGGAGCGATTGCCCGTTGCCGATGCGGCGCTGGTCATTGGCGGGGGCGTGGCTGGCATCCAGGCAGCCCTCGACCTGGCCGATGCCGGCCATCAGGTCTACCTGGTGGAGAAGGAGCCGTCCATCGGCGGGATCATGGCGCGCCTGGACAAAACCTACCCCACCATGGACTGTAGCATATGAATCCTCGGCCCCAAAATGATGGATGTCGGTCGACATCCGAAGATCGAATTGATGGCCTACAGCGAGGTAGAGGACGTGTCTGGCTACGTCGGCGATTTCCGGGTGCGGGTGCGCCGCAAGGCCCGCTACGTTGATGAGAGCGAGTGCACTGCCTGCGGGGACTGCTCCGAGGTCTGTCCGGTCGTCATACCGGATGGGTTCCAGGCGGGCCTTTCCACCCGTCGCGCCATTTACATCCCCTTTCCCCAGGCCGTCCCCTCGTCCTATATCGTCAATGCGGACGAGTGCTTGGGCAGCAACCCCATCGCCTGTGGGAAGTGCGTCGAGGCGTGTGACAAGGCGTGCATTGATTTCGACATGCGGGATGAGATCGTGGAGCTGCGGGTGGGTGCCATCATCGTGGCCACCGGTATGGAGGCCTACGATCCCACGCCACTGGACGAGTACGGCTACACCAGCTATGAGAATGTGATCACCAGCCTGGAGTTCGAGCGACTCATCTCGGCCGGGGGGCCGACCGAGGGGCATTTCGTACGGCCAGGGGATAGGGCGCGGCCCACACGCATCGGATTCGTACAGTGTGTGGGGTCTCGAACGATGCCCTCCGAGTCTAACCCCGAAGGGCGGCGGGGCAACCCGTATTGCTCGAACATCTGCTGCATGAACACCGTCAAGGACAGCTTGCTGCTCAAGGATCACTACCCGGACACGGACATCACGGTCTTCTACATGGATATCCGGGCCTTTGGCAAGGGCTTTGAGGATCTCTACCGGCGGTCAAAGGCCCAGGGCGTCCGGTATGTTCGCGGCCTACCGGGCGAGGTTGAGGAGGACGCCGAAACGGGCAACCTGATGGTCTACGTGGAGAACACCACGACCGGCCTGCTGGAAAAGCACGAGGTTGACTTGCTGGTGCTCTCCATAGGGGCAATCCCCCGCAAGGAGACCGGGCCGGTACGTAAGCTCCTTACCTTGTCCGTCACGGAGGACGGCTTCCTGATGGAGGCCCATCCCAAGCTGAAGCCGGTGGACACGCCGACCAGGGGGGTCTACATCGCTGGCTGTGCCGAGGCGCCGAAGGACATCAAGGACTCGGTGACACAGGCCAGCGCAGCCGCCGCGCGAGCGGAGGTCCTACTCAGCGCCCCGGAGATTGGGGTGGAGGCGATCACCGCGGTGGTGGACGAGGATCTGTGCAAGCAGTGCGGTGAGTGTGCCGCTGTCTGCCCGTTCTCGGCCATCGTGTGGGAGCGGAAGCAGACAGCACGCGTCATCAGTGCAGCCTGCGCTGGCTGTGGCACGTGCGCCGCGGAGTGCCGTTTCGATGCCATTACCATGCGCCACTTCACGGATCAGCAGGTCTACGCGATGATCGACGCTATCCTGGACGGGGAGCCGGCCGATAAGGCGGGGGGCCCGATGGTGATCTTCGCCTGCAACTGGTGTTCCTACGCCGGCGCCGACACAGCGGGCACGGCGCGGTTGCAGTACCCCCCGAACGGTCATATCATCCGCACCATGTGCTCCGGGCGCGTCAAGCCCGACTTCGTCTGGTACGCTTTCCAGAAGGGAGCGCCCACCGTGCTGGTATCGGGATGCCATTACGTCGACTGTCACTACATCGACGCCAATCGCAACACCGTGCGCCGCGTAGACGCCCTGTGGGAGGGGCTGCAGAAGCACGGCGTCGACCCGCGGCGGCTCCAGCTCGATTGGTGCAGCGCGGCCGAGGGGAATAAGTGGGCCAAGATCATGCGGGAGCTTGAGGGCATGCGGGCCGGCGTGACGGTTGGGGAGGTGGAGGAGGCCATGGAGGCGCTGAAGGGCCAGCGAGTGCCCCGGCGCAGCCAGGTGTGGCGGCTGAAGGAGCCCACCGCGGCCAACATGGTCTGCTACCGCTGCAGCAACGAATGGGGGGTCGCCTTCGA
>JASFVG010000051.1:0-16063 GCA_050049955.1 Anaerolineae bacterium
AGGAAGGCACCTATGCCCAAGGGTGAGATTCCGAGCCCCATCAACCCGCCCCCCGGCTGTCGTTTCCATCCGCGCTGTCCCGATGCCACAGACGCTTGCGCGGCGACGGTACCGGCCCTGCGACCAGTCCCTGGCGACGAGGGCCACTTCTTCGCCTGTCACGAGTGAGAAGCTGCTCCATCCTGAAGGGTTGGCCCCAGGAGACATGGCCGCTTGCGGTCTGCCCCTGGGGCTTTCGCTTTCCTGCCCAAGCGTTGCAGACGTAGCCCTCCGCGCCGCCGTCCGGGGCGAGCTACCCTGTCAGCGAAGCCGAGGCATTCCACTGGAGGAGAGAATCGCAGAATGGTAGTCAACAGCAAGCGCGAGATAGACCTCATCGGCCGAGTTTGGACATCCCCAGAGGTTTACGCCAATCTGGAGGCGCTATGTGACTTGGGCAGCCGGTTCACGGGTACCGAAAGCGCGCGCCTGGCGCGGGACTTCATCCTCGGCAAGTTCAAGGACTACGGGCTGGAGAACCCCAGGCTTGCCACCTTCGACTACCTGGGCTGGACCCGGGGTGAGGCCAAGGTTTGTATCGTTGCACCTGCCTCGGACCCGCTACCCTCTGCCATATCCCTCGTCTATTCTCCCAGCACGCCCGCGGATGGGCTGTTGGCTGAAGTGATCGACGTGGGGATGGGCACCAAGGCCGAGTACGCTGCCAAGGGGGCTGAGATCCGGGGCAAGTTCGTCCTGGCAAGCAGTGACAGCCCTCGAGGGGGGCGGCGCGTCCATCGACGGGAGAAGTACGGTCGTGCCGTATCCGGGAGCGCAGCCGGCTTCCTGTTTGCCAATCATCTGCCGGGCTTGCTAGCCCCAACCGGCAGCCTGCGGGCCGGAACACTGGCCGCCATCCCCGGCGTGGGGCTCAGCTACGAGGATGGCTTCCGTATTCGCCGGGCCCTTCGAGGGGCGCAACCCCTCGAGCTTGACATGCGGCTGACCAACCAGACCGGTCTGTCTGAGTTCAGCCACGTCATTGGCGAGGTGCCTGGTGCGCAGGATGATGATAAGGAGGTTGTCGTCGTCGGTGCACACTACGACGGGCACGACATCAGCCAGGGTGCTGTGGACAATGGTTCCGGCACCGCCCTGGTCTTGGAGCTCGCCCGCCTCTTTGCCCCGCTGAGCGGTCAGCTCCGCCGCACGGTGCGTTTCGAGACCTACGCCGCGGAGGAGATCGGCCTGTACGGCTCCACGCGCTACGTCAATGGGATGGGCGAGTCAGACTTGGCCAAAGTGGCGTTCATGCTCAACCTTGATGGCGGCGCCCTCAGCGGTGACCGTGGACTGGTCCTCCAGGGTCTCAGCGAGCTGCACCCCCTGTTCGCCGCCTTCGCCCACGAGATGGGCTACCACCTGAGCTTGAGCGACAACGTGAGCACCGCCTCCGACCACTATCCCTACTTCCTACGCGGCGTGCCCTGCGCGTCGCTGGTGGGCAACACCCCCTTGGGCCTGGGCCGGGGTTTCGGTCACACAAAAGCGGACACGCTGGACAAGGTGAACGAGGTCGAACTGCGGGAGAGCGCCATGGTCGCGGCCCGCCTGCTGCTCCGGCTGGCCAATCACCCGCAATCGATCGGCCGCATGCGCACCCCAGCCGAGATCAGGCAGATCTTGCTCGATCACAACCTAGAGGAGCCCCTCAAAGCGCAGGGCGAGTGGCCTTTCGACTGACCTGCCCGCGCCCCATCGTGCGGAACGACTGAAGTCGCTACTGGAAAGCGCCCTGCGCGCCAGACCCTGATGTGCTCGGCCTGGATCGCCAGATCCAGGCCCTCATTCCCAGTCTCGCCGTCATTCCGACGGGAGCGAAGCGAAGCGGAGGAACCTTCCTCCTCGCACCCCAGCGAGGCGCCCGCGTTACGTGAGGCCGCCCATTGCCACCAACCTAGGGCGCTTACCCAACCCTGCTCGGCCTGGATCGCCAGATCCAGGCCCCGCGCTCCAGTCTCCTCGTCATTCCGACCGGAGCGAAGCGAAGTGGAGGAATCTCCTTCCTCGCAACCCTGCACCCCCACTATGCCCATAGATGCGCGTACTTCAAACCAGTCCCCGTGTTGAACAGCACCACCCGCTCACCGTCCGCGATCCACCCCTCGTCCCGCAGCCGCTTGAATGCCACCAGCGTCGCCGCCCCCTCCGGACACGCGAAGACCCCCTCCGCACGCCCCATCTCCCGCGCAGCCTCAACCATCTCTGCGTCCGCCACAGCCACCGCCGTGCCCCCGCTTTCCCGCAGCGCCCGCAGGATCAAGAAATCCCCGACCGCCGCGGGCACCCGCAGTCCGTCCGCCACCGTCTCAGCCCCTTCCCAGGGCTCCGCAAACGCGTCCCCCGCGTGGAACGCCCTCACCATCGGCGCGCACCCCTCCGACTGCACCGTGACCATCCGCGGTAGTGCATGTCCGATCCACCCCAAGGCCTGCAGCTCCCCAAACGCCTTCCACATCCCGATCAAGCCGGTCCCCCCGCCCGTGGGGTAGATGATGACGTCCGGCAATGACCACCCCATCTGCTCGGCCAGCTCGTACCCCATCGTCTTCTTCCCCTCGATGCGGTATGGCTCCTTGAGCGTCGACACGTCGAAGCGGCCGCAATGCTCCAGCTGCCCCGCCGCGGCCCGGCCGCAGTCCGTGATCAGACCATCCACCAGCTTGACCCGCGCTCCAAGCACGCGACACTCCGCGACGAAGACCGGCGGTACGTCCCTCGGCATGAACACGGCAGCCTCCATCCCGGCCAGGGCCGCGTACGCGGCCATCGCCCCCGCCGCATTCCCCGCCGACGGGATCGATACCGCCTCCACGCCTAGCTCGTGGGCCCTAGAGATGGCCACACACAGCCCACGCGCCTTGAACGAGCCCGTCGGGTTCAGCCCCTCTTCCTTGATGAACAGCCCCTCGAACCCCACCGCCTGACCGAGGCCGGTGGCGTGGATCAGTGGCGTGAAGCCCTCGCCCAGCGAAAACCTGTGCGTCTCTTCACGCACCGGGAGCAGCTCCCGGTATCGCCACAGGTTCGCGCCGCGCCCCGCAATGGTCTCCCGGCTCAGCGCGAGCCGCGCCTCCTCCAGGTCGTAGCACGCCAGCAGCGGCTTACGACACTCGGGGCACAGGTTCCAGAGACGGTCGGCATCAACTACCTTGCCGCACTGCGCACACTCAAGGTGAGAAAGGTAGCTCACATCTAGCTCCTTCCAGGTATACGGCTTGCTCAGCGCCAGCCCCTGACGCCGCTCGTAGAGCTCAAAGCAGAGACGCAGAGGCGGGGGCCGCACAAGCGGGGTAGCAGAGGTCTTACCACTCTCAGGCTGCGCCTTTCTCTGGGTCTCTGCATCTCTGCGACTCTGCGTTGATTGTCTGAAGAGGGAAATAGCGCGGCTACGGAGCTGGGGATTCCAACAGGAACGCTAGTCAAAAACCAAGTGCGCCCGGTGGGACTCGAACCCACAGCATTCGGTTTCGTAGACCGCTCCTCTATCCAGTTGAGGTACGGGCGCGTCTTCCTACTGGGCCAACTTGGCCAGCGTAGCTCCGCCAGGGGGCACCGCTACGCCAGCATCTCCTCCGCAAGCATCCGTCTCAGTTTCTTCAGGATCAGGGCCATCTGATCCGCCGTCTCTGTGTCACCTTCTCCTCGCGACTCCGCTTCCGTCTTCTCGACGAACTCCGCCATGCGCTCCGTCACCAGGGGTCTGTTCGCCTCCAGCAGCCGATCGATCTCAGCCTCGTCCTCCGCAGCCAGCAGTCCGTTGAAGAACCGGAGCTCCGGTGGCATCGCCTCCACCATCAGGCCGAGCACCACATCCCAGATCTCTCGCACTCTTTCGACGGCTTCCTCGTTCCCGGCCCTCCGCGCCTCCTCCAGGTTAGCCCCCAGCACGTTGAGGAACGCATCGTCGATCTCCATGATGCGCCGTCGCGCCAGCTCCTTCGGATCGTCGCTCGTCAGCAGGTCGCGCAGCAGGGCGGCGCGCGTCTCGAGAAGGGCATGCGCCTCCTTGTCGAGCCGGTCACGTATGTCGAGGACCTCACTTCGCAGCTCTGTCAGCCGCCTCTTTTCGTCCTCTGACGCGGCAGCGTCGATCCTAGACGTCAGACTTTGGAAGAACAGGTAGTCCAGCAGCGGTCGCCCGAACGTCACCAGCATCTCCCGCGTCGCCTTCTCCCCGGCTTCGATCAACAGCTCGAGCAGTTTGTCGCGGTTGGGCTCATCGCGCAGCGCCCCCAGCATCTCGTTCCGGGCCTTGATCGCCTGGCCTTCGGTGCTCAACACCAGCACCTTCTCGCGCACCCCCTGCAGCGTCTTGGCGTCCTCCTGGTATCCAGCGGACTGGGCCAGTTCCAGGTTCCTGGTCAGCAGAAGGAAGAAGACATCGTCGATCATCTCGTCGTTCGCCGTGATCATCGCCTCCAGCGCCTCATCAGAGGTCGCATCGGTCATGCGCTGCAGCAGCTGTGCCTTCTGCTTCTGTTCCTCGAGCATCTCCTCGGTGACGCCCTCCGCGAAGAGGATTCGCTTCGTCAGATTCTCCAGAGTGAGGAACACCTCGGGTTGGAGCAGGTAAGCTTTGCGCTGCTCCGCCGGCAGCTTGTCCATCACCCGCCGTGTGAGCCGGCCGATGAGCTGCTCTCGCTGTACCTGATCACTGCCGATCTCCATCGGCATAAACATCAGCGCGAGTTCCTTGTCTGGGTCGTGATACAGGAAGGGCACGCTCATCGCCCCCTGCACGCCACAGTGTGGGCATTGGGCGACGTTGATCACCCCGTTGATGACCACACCCTTGATGCTGGGATCCTCTCTGACGTCGAAGATCTGCTGTACGGGCGTCTGGAAGGGCTGGGCGCAAGCGGGACAGGTCACTCGGGCTAGCATACGTTCAGGCATGAGGGAGTCCTTTCTTTAAGTCCGTTAACGGCGCAAGGCAAATGAGAACGCAGCTCCTTCGCCAGGATTGCTCTCCACCCATATCCGTCCCCCGTGGGCTTCGACTATCGCCTTGGCCAGGTAGAGGCCCAGGCCAGCTCCTGACGTCTGCTGCTGATGCTCGCGCGATCCGCGGAAGAAGCTCTCGAAGATGTGCGGCTGCTCCTCGAAGGGGATACCGACACCCTCGTCGCTGACGGTCACGATCACCTCTTCCGGCGTGATCCGGCCGCTCACTTCAATCTGGCCACCGTCGGGCGAGTACTTGATAGCGTTCGAGAGGAGGTTCTGCATCACCTGCTCCAGCCGCGTGGCGTCACCCTTGATGGTCGGGAAATCGGGCGCTAGCGCCATCCGGATGTCGTGGGTGTCCGTCTGGGTGCGGAATCGATCGGTAACCCGCTCGGCCAGTGTGTCCAGCGCCACCTCTTCGATCTCCAGCGACAGTTTCCCTGCCTCGAGCCGCGAGGCGTCGAGCAAGTCGTCAATGAGGTGGTTGAGCCGGTCAGCCTCGTCCAGGATGACCTCCAGGCTCTCCTGCTGCGTCAGCGGGTCCCAGCAGGCGTCCTTCCGCAGCAGTGTCTCAGCATACCCCTGGATCAGCGCGACCGGCGTCTTCAGCTCGTGAGAGATCACCGAGACGAAGGTCGACTTGATCTCATCGGCCTCCCGAAAACGCGTGATATCCCGCACATTGGCGATGATGTTGACCAGCCGGTCCTCAAGGCCGAACAGCGGCGCGTAAATGATGCCGATGCTGACCGCGCCGCCGTTCTTGCGACGCAGATCTCCTTCCACGTAGAGGGGGGGAGCCGAGGGTAGAGGCCAACCACCGGCCACGGCATCCGAAAGGTCCCGGGTTGTCTCGAGGTGGGCCCAGCGCATCACCTGGTCGTGATGCCTGCCGATGGCCTGGGAGGCCGGCCAGCCAGTGAGTCGCGACAGCGCGCGGTTGAAGAACTGGATACGCTGTGCTGAATCAAGGATCAACACCCCGTCAGCACTGTACTCCAGGATGGCATCCAGGCGGCGCTTCTCCTGAGTCACGCCCTCGTACAGCTGAGCGTTGTAAACGGCGATAGCCGCCTGATCGGCAAAGCTGGCCAGCACCTGGCGGTCGTTCGCCGTGAAGCGGCTGCCGTAGGCGCGGGCCACGTACAGCACCCCAATCAGGCTGTTGCTAATCGACATGGGCAGGGCGACCACCTGTTCCAGGCGCAGGCCCAAGTGCGTCCCGATCTGCCCCAGTTTGTCCGCTAGCCCCGGAATGCGGAACTGGCTCCGATCCGCGTAGTCCGGGATGTCGGACAGCAGCGGTGCGAAGTAGGGCACCAGTGCCTGGGGGACCCCATAACTGGCCTTGATGCTGAAGCCCCCTCCGTCGCGGTCGCGCAGGGCGATCAGGCCGGCCTGTCCCGATAGCATCTCTGCCGCTGCCCGGAGCACCATCTCCAGCAGCTCATCCAGGTCCAGCTGCGCCGTCAGCGCCCGGCTGATCTCTAGAAGGTGATCGCGTTGTCGAACTCGATAGTCCGTGAGCATAGATCCTCTGCCCCATTGGTGACCGACGTCCGCGGCCCGGAGGCCGCGACACGATCGCTGATTATATCACAGCGCGTCTCATCGACCAGCGTCGTAGGCCCATGGTCCCGTCCGTGGGCGTCGCGGGCCTGCGGGTCGTGGCCGCATTCCGATATCCACTGCCCAGCGGTCCACCTTGGCTCCCCCGACAGGACGTGCCGTAGGCCCCCCTCTCGGCCCGGTCATCTGGCGTCAGGAGGCCCCTCGGCGCACCCCAGATACTTGTCTCCGGACATCGGACGTGCTACAATCCCCCGGTCGTCAACGTGTCGCACCGAACTGTGCCAGCGCCGCGGTCCGTGAGATCGACAACTTGCTTGCCTGCGCGGATCGCGTCTGCTTTGCGGACTAGAGTTGGAGCCCTAGCCTCATGCCGTCTACTGATCTCATATTCCTCCACGCCCCGACAGTGTACGACTTTCGACAGCGTCCCACGCTGTGGGGCCCCACCAGCGACCTCGTTCCCTCCGAGCCGATCTTCGACATGTACCCGGTCGGCTTCTCGACCATGGCCGCCTACATGCACCAGGCCGGCATTCGCACCCGCATCGCCAACCTGGCCGCGGGTATGGTGCGCTCCAGGCGATTCGACCCCGAGCGCTTCATCGCCCGCAGCAGGGCGCGGGTGTTTGGCATCGATCTGCACTGGCTGCCCCACGCCCACGGTGCGCTCGCTGTCGCGGAGCTCGTGAAGCGGCACCATCCCAAGGCGCCCGTTGTGTTCGGAGGGTTCTCCGCCAGCTACTTCCACGATGAGCTCGTCCGCTACCCGCAGGTCGACTACGTGCTGCGTGGTGATTCGACCGAGGAGCCGCTGCGGCAGCTGATGGAGTCCCTGTTGGCTTCCCCCGGCTCCGCCGATCCGACGGTGCTGTCGCGGATCCCCAACCTGACCTGGAAGGATGGAGAGGGCGGAGTCCACGCCAATCCGCAGACGTACATTCCCTCCAACCTAGATCACCTGGCGATGGACTATCGCCAGATGGTACGCTCGGTGGTGCGGAGCGCGGACTTCCTCAACCACGTTCCCTTCGATCACTGGTTGGACTACCCCGTGATGGCCGCGATCACCGTGCGGGGCTGCAAACACAACTGCGCCTACTGCGGCGGTTCCGCCTACGCATCAAATCTGATTTCCAAGCGGCCCGCGCCAGCCTATCGCTCCCCGGAGCGTCTAGCCGAGGATCTCTTCCGTATGCACGAGATCAGCCGGGGTCCGGTCTTCATCCTGGGCGATATCCGGCAGGCCGGCATGGACCACGCCCGCCGCTTCCTGCGCGCCGTCAAGGGGTATCCCGGTCAGGCCATGCTCGAGGTCTTCGAGCCAGTGAGCCGGGAGTTTGCGGGGGAGCTAGCCGACGCACTGCCCAACTTCGTTATCGAGTTCTCGCCGGAGTCCCACGATCCTGCCGTCCGGCAGGCGATCCACAAGACCTTCTCCAACGAGGGTATCGAGCGCACCATCGAGGCGTGTCTCGACGTTGGCTGCCGGCGATTCGACCTCTTTTTCATGACGGGCCTCCCGAAGCAGACCAGTCAGTCCGTTCTGGATGGTGTCACCTACTGCGAAGACCTAATGGAGCGCTTCGACGATGGGCGCTTCATTCCCTTCGTCGGCCCGCTGGCCCCCTTCGTTGATCCGGGTAGTCTCTTTTATGAGAAACCCGATCGATACGGGTACACAATTCGCTTCCGCACGCTGGAGGAGCATCGGCGGGCGCTGCTCGCGCCTACCTGGAAGCATATCCTGAACTATGAGACCCGCTGGATGAGCCGCGACGACATCGCAGCCGTGACCTACGAGGCTGGCCGGCGGCTCAACGCCCTCAAGGCTCGCTTCGGACTGATCGACGCCGAGATCGCCGCGGAGACCGAGCAGCGAATCGACCGAGCAGTGGCCCTGATGGCCCAGATCGACGGGTTGATCGCGCGGTGCACGCCGGAGGAGCTGGAGATCGAGCTGCAAGCCCTCAAGCCGCAGATCGACCGGGCCAACACATCCACTGTGTGCGAGAAGACCGAGCTCGATCTCCCCTTCGACCTCAAGGCCTTCAACTGGCCCAGGTTGTTCAGGATGGGCTTCACCGACGTCTGGACAGGTCTGAGGGAGGCGGTCACCGGTGGGACGTAGACTGCAGGATGCGGTGGCGGAGCCGCCTTCCTTGCTCGAGCCGGATCCGTGATTGTGACAAAGGGCCGGTACTCGCTTCGCTCGAAGGTCTATTTGACCCAATCGGTGTATGGTCCATTTGCCACCAGCCCCATGTCTGGGGATGGGTGTCAGAGGGCCCAAACATAGATCCGGCGGAACGCGGAAGGTGGGCCGCCGGAAGTAGTGACGCACCCAGGCCGCTCCGGAGGTTTCAATGAAGCTAAGCCGCGAAGAAGTGCAACACATTGCAGGTCTCGCCAGGCTGGCTCTCTCGGGCGACGAGGTCGCGACCTATCAGGAGCAGCTCTCGGCCATTCTTGAGCACTTCGAGCGCCTGCAGCAGCTCGAGACCGAGGACATACCTCCGACGGCCAGCGTGCTCCCCCTGCGGAGCGTGATGCGCGCCGACGTGGTGCAGCCCTCACTGGAGCGAGATAGGGTCCTTGCTAACGCTCCAGATGCCACCGGTGGCTGCTTCAGAGTGCCGCCGGTGCTGGAGTAGGGCACGGTGCGTGCTCTGGGACTCCACACGGTCACAATCCACGAGGCACGGACCCGGCTCGCCTCTGGGGAGATGACGTCCGTTGCCCTGACCGAGGCAGTCTTGCAGCGGATCTCGGAGATGGACGAAAGGGTGAAGGCCTACCTGGCGCTGACGCCGGAACGGGCGCTGGCGCAAGCTCGGGCGGCCGACGAGGCCCGCGCCGCCGGGAGGGACGGTGACCTTCTTGGCATCCCTGTCGCCATCAAGGACGTGCTGTGCACGGATGGGATCGCGACGACGGCCGGCTCCCGCATGCTGGAGGGCTTCCTCCCGCCCTACGACGCGACGGTCGTAGGCCGCCTGAAGGAGGCCGGCGCCGTCATCCTCGGCAAGACGAACACGGACGAGTTCGCGATGGGCTCCTCCACCGAGAACTCGGCCTATTTCACCACGCGCAACCCCTGGGACCTCAGTCGGGTGCCGGGCGGGTCGAGCGGGGGGAGTGCTGCGGCCGTCGCCGCCGACGAGTGCGTGGCGGCGCTCGGGACCGATACTGGCGGCAGCGTTCGCCAGCCGGCCGCGCTGTGCGGCGTCGTGGGGCTCAAGCCGACGTACGGCCGGGTGAGCCGCTACGGCCTGATCGCCTTTGCCTCCTCACTGGATCAGGTGGGCGTTCTGACCAAGGATACGCAGGACGCGGCCATGCTGCTGAAAGCCATCGCCGGCCACGATCCCCGCGACTCTACGTCTGTTAACCTACCCGTGCCTGACTACACGGAGGCGCTGACTGGAGAGGTTAGGGGCATGCAGATTGGTGTGCCGGGCGAGTATTTCATCGAGGGCTTGCAGATCGAGGTGAAGGACGCGGTGCGCGCTGCCGTGGACACTTTGGCCGCTCTCGGGGCCGACGTCCGAGAGGTAAGCCTGCCCCATACTGAATACGCGCTACCCGTTTACTACCTGATTGCCCCTGCCGAGGCCAGCGCGAACCTGGCCCGCTATGATGGCGTGCGTTACGGGCTGCGGGCGGATAGCGAAAGCCTACTCGGGATGTACTCGACGACCCGCGGTCAGGGATTCGGCCCGGAGGTCAAGCGTCGCATCATGCTGGGCACGTACGCCCTCTCCGCCGGATACTATGATGCCTACTACCTGCGGGCCCAGAAGGCGCGCACCCTGATCAAGGCCGACTTCGACGCGGCCTTCGACGAGGTGGACGTCATCCTCGGCCCCACCAGTCCCACGACCGCCTTCCCCATCGGGGAGAGGGTCGAGGATCCGCTACAGATGTATCTCTCGGACGTCTTCACCTTGTCGATGAACCTGGCCGGGGTGTGTGGCGTCAGCCTGCCCTGTGGGTTCGATGGCCAGGGTCTGCCCATCGGCCTGCAGGTGACGGGTCCGGCCTTCGGCGAGGCGCAGGTCCTCCGCGTGGCAAACGCCTACGAGCAAGCGACCGATTGGGGCGCACGCAGGCCAGAGCTGTGAGTCGACAGGGATAACGGCGGACGTCGCCAGGAGAGCACACGAGTTTGACCGCGCGGGACATCGGCGCCACTCCGCTGTACCCGGGCGAAGGAGGAGTCAATCAGTGAAAGGCATCATCACCATCGCAGGATACGGGACGCGGTTTCTTCCGGCCTCCAAGGCGATACCCAAGGAGATGATCCCCATCGCTGGCAAGCCACTGATCCAGTACCATGTCGAGGGCCTGGTGGCCGCCGGCATCACTGAGATCATCATCGTCGTCCGCAACAATCCGGGTATCGTTCAGAGTCACTTCTCCCCCGACGCGAGTCTCCAACAGCACTTGGAGGCGTCTGGCAAGTCCGATGTGTTGGAGGCGATGAGGCGGCTGGAGCGCATGGCGGACATCGTGCTGGTCCGCCAGCCAGAGGAGCTGCCCTATGGGAATGCGACGCCGGCGTTGGCTGCTCGAAGTTGGCTCACGCCGGGAGAGCCGTTCTACTACATGTTCGGCGATGACATCGTGATGGGCGACGTGCCCATTCCACGCCAGATCCTCGACACGTTCAACGCATATGAGCCAGCGGCAGTTCTCGCTGCCCAGAGCGTTCCGGACGATGAGACACACCTCTACGGCTGCATCGAGCTGAAGCCTGGGTCCGAGAACGAGATGACGCGTATCGTGGAGAAACCAGCGCCGGGCACTGCCCCCTCCAATCTGGTGCAGATTGGCCACTTCGTCTTCACTTCCGCGCTATTCGAGGTCCTGGAGACGCTGGAGACGGGGAAGGGGGGTGAGCTGTGGCTGGCTGACGCAGTTGATCAGCTGGCCAGGCGATCCTCCGTCGTCGTCCATCCCATCGATGGGCTGTGGATGGCTGCCGGAGACCCGCTGCGGCAGCTCAAGGCCTGCATCGAGGTGAGCCTGCGGCGCGACGATATGCGGGATGAGCTTATGTTATACCTTCGATCGCTTGACATCTGATCAGTGTTCGCCGTCGTGGAGTGTCATGCCGGCACGCGCTACCCGGAACGGCCTCGTGCCCTGTGCTGGGAGGGAGAACGAATCGCGGTCGAGGCGGTCGAATCCCAGCATCGGACGCCGGGCGGCATGGTGTTTCGTGTCCGCATCGCTGACGGTCGGTGCTTCTCCCTGACCTACGATGAAGCGCTCGATGTCTGGGATGTCCAACTGTGTGCATCCGCTGCCGCTGGAGGGCGGGGTTGACTGCGCTGATCGGCGGTCTACTCGCCGTCTACGTCGGCGTGGTGCCGATGGTGGTCTACGCGCTGCTCCTCTGGTGGTTCGACCGCTTCGAGAAGGAGCCCCTGGCCCTACTGATCGCTGCCTTCGTTTGGGGCGCGGTTCCTGCCGTCATCTTCTCCCTGATCGCTGAGCTCGCGCT
The DNA here is from genome assembly GCA_050049955.1 of Anaerolineae bacterium. Classification (GTDB taxonomy): domain Bacteria; phylum Chloroflexota; class Anaerolineae; order B4-G1; family B4-G1; genus SKLM01. Next base: position 12,068 of record JASFVG010000051.1, read on the forward strand.
TGGCGTACCGGTCGCACGGCTGGTCAGGCCGGCTACAGCAAGTCTGATCGAGGCGGCACTGATTGCCCCCGTGGCGGAGGAGGTCTTCAAAGGTGGGGCGCTCGTTCTTCTCTTCCTCTTCTTCCGGCGCGAGATCGATGGGCCGATCGACGGTATCCTCTACGGTGGGCTCGTCGGGTTCGGGTTTGCGGCTGTGGAGAACACGTTCTACTTCGCCGCGAGCTTGATGGAGGCGGGCTTCGGCCTGTTTGCCGCGCTCGCGCTGTTCCGCGCCTTCCTTTTTGGGCTCAACCACGCGCTATTCACCGGTCTGCTTGGCCTCGGCATGGCGTGGGGCTACACGGCCTCTAGCGCCGTGGTGAAGGTAAGCGCGCCCGCGTTAGGCTTGCTGGCGGCGGTGCTGTCCCACGGAGTCCACAACGCCGGCGTCACCCTCGGCGCAGAGTTCGCGTGGCCCTGCCTGATCGCCTTCGTGGCGGACTGGGGCGGGGTGCTAACTATGCTTGGCGTCATCATCTGGTGCTCGGTTAGAGAGCAGCGCTGGATCGATGAGTACCTGCATGCGGAGATTGAGCAGGGTACGCTCAGCCAGATGGACCATCAGGTGATATCCTCCTACGCGGCGCGTCTAGCCGCGCGAGGTCGGGCGCTGTTGCAGGGCGACGTGGAGCGCTGGTGGATGATGGGACGCTTTCACCGGCTCGCGACCGAGCTGGCCTTCAGCAAGCACCGCCTGAGCAGATTCCCTCACGAGAAGGAGACGGGGGAGGACGTGGAGAGCCTTCGCAGGCAGGTCGGCCATCTGGCGACCCAGTTGGCCCCGAGAGCATAAATGGGAGGCGGGAGTGGATGGGAGTCGAACCCACCGCGGCTTGCGCTGTGCAACCCGCCACCGGTTTTGAAGACCGGGGGAGCCACCGGGCCCCAACCACCCCCCTGCGGGAATAAGGATATCCCGATTTGGTCGAATCGTCAAGGCACCGGCGCGACGCAGGACAGCCCTGTCGCCCTCCCGGCTGTCTCGCTGTTTGATGCCCTGGTCGCCAACCACGGCGCGGTGTGTCCTTGCCGGCTACCAAGTAACTCGTCAGTTCGAGGGACCGCAGGGAGTCGAGGAATCTCGCTGGGCGCGACGGGGAGATTCCTCCGCTTCGCTTCGCTCCGGTCGGAATGACGGCCAGGCTAGGCTAGGGCGTAGAGTTCCCTGGACTCTGAGTGGAGCGCACGCACCGTGGCTGAACTCGGGAGGTGACATGCCAGTTCTCATCGACGGTCACAACTTGATCGGGCGGTTGCCTGACATCCGTCTCGAGGACGAACACGATGAGGCGCAGCTCGTGTCCCGGTTGCAGGCCTACGCGGGCAGGACGGGCAAGCGGGTAACGGTCGTCTTTGACCGGGGATTGCCGGGTGGCGTCTCCCGAGCCCTTTCCCGCGGGCGCGTCGAGGTTGTCTTTGCCCCCACCGGAGGCAGCGCTGACCAGGTTCTACTCCGGCGTGTCCGGCGTGCGCGCGACCCTCGCGGACTGATCGTGGTCAGCTCGGACCGGGAGGTGATAGCCGCCGCCGAGGATCGAGGGGCGCGCGTAGTGCGTTCTGAGGCGTTCGTTGATCAGATGGAGGGAGCTCCCGCGTCGGAAGGCGACAAGGAGTCGGAGGTCCACCTCGGCCCCGAGGAGGTGGACGCGTGGCTAGAGCTATTCGGGGAGGAAGGGTTCTAGTCCGTGCCTGTCAGGCGGGTCCCTATCCTGGTGTCTCAACTGTTCCCTGTTCGATCCGGTAGAGGCACATCGGGTTGTCACCGCGGTGGCCGGAGTATGTGACTGCCAGCTCGGTGCATCCGGCCTCACACGTCTCACCGTGGCGACAGCCCCGGCAGAAGCCGTGACGGGTCACGGGCCGCCGCCACGATTCGAACGTGTTTCCCTCCCAGAGCTCGACTAGTGGGCGCTGTCGCAGGTTGCCGACCGCGAAGAATTCTGGTAGGGAGAGGCAGCCTTTCACACCACCATTGCTCTGAATCCCCAGCGTGTCGCGACCGGCCCTGCAGCCGGCCCACGTCTGGCCCGTCGCGCGTAGGCTGGGCAGGTGTGTCGAGCAGTAGCCGAAATCGTGAGCGCCGATCACCGGCAGCACCCCCCAGGGATACACGGCTCGCATGCGGGCGATGAAGAGAGAAGCGAAATAGAATTCCAGCGGCGTCAGCAGGTCAGTTCGAGCCAGCCGCCCGCCGCCACCACCAGCGCACTGAATCTGCCAGCGAATGTCCCGTCCGACCAGCAGGCGGGCGATGGACGGCAGTTCGTACAGGTTACGCCGCATTAGGGTGGTGATGACGCTAACCCGGAGTCCGGCGTCCTGTAAGTCGTCAATGGCGGACAGGGTCGCGCGGAAGGCGCCGGTCACGCCGCGAATGGCATCGTGTGCCGAAGGACGGCCCCCATCGATGCTCGTTCCGATGGTCCGTGGCTTCAGCGCATGCAATTGGGCGATGACTTCGGGTGTCAGCCGAGTGCCGTTGGTGAAGATAACCAGCCGCACATCGCCTTCCCGCAGCCTTTGAGCGACTGACAGCCAGTCGGGGCGGAGAAAGAGCTCTCCACCCATTAGCGTGACCTCCCCAGCCGGAAGGGCCACCAGTTCGTCGGCCACGCGGAGGACCTCGGCCGTGGTCAGTTCGTCGGCGCGTGCTCGACCGGCGGTGGCGCCGCAGTGCAGGCAGCGCAGGTTGCACCGCAATGTAAGCTCCCAAACACAGCATTCCAGACTGGGCATGGTCAAACCGCCGTGTTCCGCAGGTCTGAGACATCGGACAACGGAACGGCGAACGATTCGGCGCAGCCAGCGCGACCGGTGATGGCATCCAGCTCCCGCTCGTACGCCTGTCGAAGGTCTGGAGGCAGGCCTGCCTGCAGGGCCTCGTACTGCTCCAGCGCATCCAGGAGCCGCTCTTCTCGCAGGTAGAGCCTCGCCAGGTTCCAGCGGGGCCACGTTTGTGCGGGCGCGTAGCCGGTGGCGGCTTCGAACGCTTCCCTAGCCGTCTCGTAATCGTCCCGCGCGAAAGCCCGCACGCCCTGTGCTGTCACGCGGCGGGCCAGGTCGTCTAGCGATCGGCGGCTGAAGAAGTGGATGCTCTGGTCGGACGGGGTGGGCCTGAGTGCTTCGAAAGCGGCCCTCACGTCGTCGAGTCCTGCTCCTGGATAGAGGCGCGCCGTCAGGTAGAGCGTGATCTCGCGCTCAAGCAGCGCCCAGGCGCCATCCTCTGTGCCGGACAGTTTGGGGATGGTGCGCCAGCGGCAGGCCAGCCGGGCCGGGAACTGCTCGCGTTCCAGCTCAGCTACCAGCCGGGTCGCCTGAGACAGCTCCTCGCTTGGCCAGCGTGGAGAGGCCGGGAGTGCCCCCAACACATAGGCCGCCACGCGCGGGCCATAGCGCGCCGAGAGGCTGAAGAGCTGAACTAGTGCTTGGCTACTGGGGGTTCTGATCAGGGTGGCTGCACGCTCACAGATCGCTTCCAGCTCAGCCAGGTACTGTGGGGTATCCGTCGGCTTCACCCATCCGGTGAGGACGAAGGCGCGGTGCAGCCGGGACTTGAAGCGACCTTCTGGGGTATTGGGCGACCGACGCGCGGTGATCTGTATTCTGGGGCGAGTCGTCCGGTGCAGGACTGTCCTTACTTGCAGGTCCTCGAAGCCGGCTCTGCCGGCTAGCTCGGCCAGTTCCTCCTCGGAGAAGAGATAGCGATGGGCGAGCCCGCGCTGTTCCATCCCGAAGAGCCATGGAAGGGTCGAGTCAGCGACCTCCTCATCGAGTGCAGCGCGCAGCGTGGCGTCCCGGTGGGGCGTCTCGAGGTGGAGGGTGCCCCCCGCGACCAGCACGCGTGCCCACTCGTGAAAGGCGTAGAGGGTCCCGACGTAGCCCAGGTGCTCGACCAGCTGCTCGGCCTCTAAGGCTTCGACAGAGCCGTCGGGGAAGGGAAGCAGGAATACCTCGCCC
>JASFVG010000052.1:0-15961 GCA_050049955.1 Anaerolineae bacterium
TTGATACCCGACTCCTCCTGCCCAGAGGGCTACAACCAGGCGCAACGGTCCAGCCCTCTCCGGTGCTCCCTCCGGATTCGCAATCCGGAGGCCGGCGCTGGATAGCCACGGCGGTTGGCGGGCACGTTCCGCCTTCACCGCCCTACAACACTGGGCCCACTAGCAACCCAACCGCGCGCCTATGTAGGTCGGGTTTGATACCCGACTCCTCCTGCCCAGAGGGCTACAACCAGGCGCAACGGTCCAGCCCTCTCCGGTGCTCCCTCCGGATGCGCAATCCGGAGGCCGACAGTGGACAGCCAGGGCGGTCAGCGGGCGGGTTCCGCCTTCACCGCCCTGCATCTTCGCAGCCGCTGGCGTCCCACGCCTCCCTCATCACGGGGTTGCGGGCCAGGTAGGCATCCACGATCTCGCTGGGGACGCTGTTCAGTGGACAGGAGAAGTTGACGCAGCGCGAGCAGGTGACCTGGCGCAGCGTCCAGAAGAACATCACCAGCCCCCACAGGGCAACGAGGGCCCACAGGACCTGCCCCCCAAGCAGCAAGAACGGGAAGGGATAGCCTCCCAGAATGGTCAAACCAATCCAGAGCTGGGCGCGCTCGGAGCGGCTCATCGGCCCAGGCCGGTACTTCCAGACCTTGAGCGAGCCGTAGTTGGCGATGCAGTGCAGGGTCGCTCCACGTTCGGCATAGTAGGGGCAGTGGCTGCAGAGGATACGAATCTCCCACAGCTCGAAGAAGATGAGCCAGTAGGCCAGCCACCCCAGCAGCACCAGGCCGTAGCCACCCCGAACCACGCCGATGACGGCCGGAAGCACGAAGACGCCAAACATGCCGACGAAGTGGAGTAGGTGACGGCGTTCGAAGCGACACTTGAGCTGCCCCGCGATGGGACACGCCTGGCACTCGGAAGCGGGCCGCCACGTGCAGATATCGTGGGGGTTATTGGAGCTCGCCATCGGCCTGCACGCCCTTCAGCAGCGCATCGATGAAGCCCTCGCTGATGCGATCCATCTCCAGGTTGGGCATCATCATATGGTAGGCGGCCAGCCCGTCGTAGGCTGCCATGATCATCCACGATAGGGCCTCGGTGTCCACGGACTTGAACTCACCACTCTCAATGCCGGACTCGAGCACCGCCGCGACGGCCTCGCGATACTCCCTGATTGTGTCCGCCCAGAACTGTGTCGCCCCGTCCCGCTGCTCGCTTTGAGTCCAGAACTCGACCACCAGCGCGAAGTAGCCCTCGATCTCGCGGCAGACGTCGACCATGCATGCCGCGCCGACGCGGAGGCGCTCGGTGGCCGTCTCGCACCCTATGATGGCAGCGAGGGAGGTCTCGACGACCCGCTCCAGCACGGATTTGGCCGTCGCCTGGAACAGGTCGTCTTTGCTGTCGAAGTACCAGTAGATGGCGCCCTTGCTGAGGCCGCTCTCGGCGGCGATCTCGTCCATGGTGGTGTTGACGTAGCCCAGGCGCGTGAAGCAGGCCAAGGCTGCCTCGATGATCTGCGCTCGCCGCTCCTCGGATACGTCTGGTCTGGGTGTCATTGCCTTGCTACCCCTTCGCTATGGGTCAGCGGACGATCGACCGGGCTATTCCTTGGCCCGGCGCACCCGTCTCCCGATCGGACACGCCCCACTCTCGCCTTGGCGGCAGTGGCGACAGGAGAGGCGCGGGTGCGGCACGGCGAAGGCGAGAAGGAGCACGACGGCGGCCAGGAGCTGGGCCACCAGCGCCACTGCGAAGCCTCGCACCAGAAGAAGGGCACCCCCGACGATGGGCCAGGCGAGGGCTGCGACGAGGAGGACGATGATGACGAACTGTGCCGGGGTGCGCAGGTACTCGTTGGCGGGCCGCTTACGGAACAGCAGGGCGACGACCTTGCCCAGGCCAAGCCCGCAGCGCCTGCCGTAGTATCCGGCACAGCGCGAGCAGACGGTGGACAGGGTGCCGACGAGGGCAATCGCGAGAAGCAGCACGTAGACCACCAGAACACCAGTGCCGAACTGGATGGCCGCCACGACGCCCAGCGCCATCAAAGCGCCCAGCGCGGTGAGGTTGTAGATGACGGCGGAGATTGGGAAGTCGGCGTAGCAGTTCATGGGGCAGCCCTTCTTGGATTGAATACTGACTGACTGGTCAGTCTATTATACACGAGGAAGGCTGGCTTGTCAAGGGAATGGAGGCTCGACGGACCCGCTGGGAGCAATCGTGCCACACTGCTCGAGCCGGATTCGTAATCCGGCGACAGTGGCGGCATTCGTCGCGGACCACGGGTCTGCTGACGCCGCAGACCTAGCCGCTGGGAGCCATCATGCGATAGCGCTCGAGCCGGATTCGTAATCCGGCGCTGGCGGGGGCAGCCGTCGCGGATCACGGGTCTGCAGACGGCGCAGACGTAGCCGCGAGGAGCGATCGTGGGACAGTGCTCGAGCCGGATTCGCAATCCGGCGATGGCCGGGGCAGCCGTCGCGGGTCACGGGTCTGCGGACGGCGCAGACCTAGCCGCGATGAGCTCTGTCGTCGGCATGTCCGGGCAGGGCGGGCGACGCCACTGCAAACCGTGCTGGACACAGCCCAACAAGTGTGATATAGTCGCCCAAGCCTGAGCGATGCCTGTCTCACCCCCTGTGAGAACCAGAAGCGACATCGCGGACCTCGGCAGCCATCGCCCTCAAGCCTTATGCTCGACAAGCGAGTCTAGGTGAAGACACTCCCGGTGAGGAAGGAGCGGCCCATGAGAACGCTATCGCAGTTCAGCTCAGATTCCCCAGGCCGGTTGCGCCGTGGCTCCCCCTGGCTGCCGCGGGCGGCAGCCTGCGGGTTGGTGTTAGCGGTGCTGGCCGTGCTGCCCGGCGCGAGCGTGGGCGCGCAACCGGCCACGCCGGTTGCCCTGCTCCGCGCCGCGCTCCGAGAAGCGCGCCAGGCGGGCAGCTACGAGGTCGACCTCGACATCCAGCAGACGGTCTCCGCGCTCGACCCCAGTCCCCTAGCGGGGGCGTACCCTCAAGGCGCACCGGCGCACTTCATCGTCGAGGGCCGCGTCGGCGGGCCAGAGAACGCGCGCTTCGCCATCACACCCCGGCGTATGGGCGTGGGCCTCCAGTCGGGCGCGCCAGCCGTCGCCCAGGAGATGCTCATCACCAAGGGCACGCTGTACGAGCGTGAGGGCGACCGGTGGGTGAGAAACGACGACGTGACGCCGCTGCCGGGAGTCAACGCCGATGCGCTCTCCCTGCTAGCCGTGGCCCGGGACGTCCGCGAGCTCGAACCTGTCCAGCGCGTGACCGGGCACTACCAGCGGGTGGCGTTCGCTCTCCACAGCACCGATGTGCTGCGCCATCTACTCTCCCAGCAGGGGCAGCTGGACCCAGTGGCGCTTGCGCTGGCCGAAGCCCAGGGGTTGCGCTACGAGGGCTCGGGGGAGCTGTGGATCGACGCGGAGGGGCTGCCCGCGCGGATGGTCCTGAACCTGGAGATGAACCGCCCCGGCGAGGAAGGATACCACTCCATCGCGCTCAGCACAGCGGACTACTCGAACTTCGGCGTGAGAATCCCGCCGGACCTGTTCGACCCCACCATCTCGCCGCTGAGCAGGGGCTCGACCTCTCCAGTTCCGGGCTCGGGGATGACGGCTGAGCAGTTGTCCCATCGGGTCTTGTTCGTAGCCACGCTGGCCGTGACCCTGGCGCTGTGCCAGGTGCTGATGCGACGACGCTCCAGGACGAGGACCGCCGTATTGAGCGTGGTCTTGGTCATTGCGCTGGCAAGTCCCTTCGCGGCAAATGCTGCTGAGGCTGTAGGCCCAACATCTGCTGCGAAAGGGCAACCTGCCTCGTCCCCCCTGGCAGACAGCGAGGTGGTGCAGATGCTGCAGGAGGCGCGGGCCATCTCGGCCCGGCACGGACATGCACCCGGCACCCCGCCGTCCAACCCTCTGGTGGACATCGACGACGAGGACCAGGACGGTCTACCAAACGGATACGAGTTGCAGCTGGGCACCAACCCGTTCCTTGTGGACACCGACATGGACGGGCTGACCGACTACCGGGAGGTGGTTGGCTACCCGTGCGGCGAGGATCCCGAGATTGAGGCGGTGGAAACCAACCCCCTGTTGCCCGACAGTAACGGTGACGGGCTGCGGGACGGCGACGAGTTCTACAGGGGGCAGTGCCGTAGGCTCTACTATACAAAGCCAGGGCCTGACAAACCGGGGGGGTACACAGCCTACGGCGAACCCTACGCCTGGAGAGACGACAACGACGGCGACGGCGTACCGGACGGGCTCGACCTGTCCCCCTTCAGCTCCTCCGAGGAACTGGGCGGGGTAGGTAGCTACTTCGAGACGAACGACGCCGGCACGTATTACACCAAGAAGATCTACACCAGCAAGCCGGGCAGCAACCTAACCTTTGAGACCCTGGACAAGGACCCAGGCAGCGAGGTAGAGCCCTACCCATTCTACGTCGAGCTGCAGGTCCGCGCCGACGAGGGGCTGATGCGTGCCGCCTACAAGAAGGCGATGGAATGGCCGAAGGACCTGGAGGGCAACATCCGCAACAACGGGGAGGGGGCCGACGCGGCCCTGGTCTCACTCCTCATCGGGGAGGATCTGCTGTCCAGCGGCATGCTCGAGGTGGTGCCATACCTGCAGGCGAAGGTAGCGGAGGCGGACCTGCCCAGCCTGGTGGCGATGCATCAATATGGCATCACTGCAACCAAGGAGGTCGCCACCTGTACCTCAGGCTGCGAGTACGCAATGGTGATCCCCCTCGTCCCGGTCGAGCGCAATGGGCAGGTGTTTGCGCTGCAGGCGAAGGCGCTGCACGACTTCGAGGACGGCGGCACCAGCCTCCACCGGAGATGGAAGGACATCCGCCTGAAGTGGGCGGTCCAAGGTGATGTTGTACGCGCGAACGATGAGGGGGACTACCGGCCCAGCCCGACGGACAACTATGGCCTCATCGTGTACGACACGCCCTACACCGTCACCGGCCTGCGGTTCTCGCGGCAGGGCGGGACGGAGATGTTCGTGGCAGCCTCGGTCCCCTCCGGCGGCCCCGAGTTGCTCGATGACGGCCCCATCGCCCTGCTCCGCGGGGGCATGGAGGCCCAGTTCCTTACAGGCCGGCGGTCGCTGGAGCAGATCGGCGACCGCTTCAAGCTGGGCAGCAGCGTGGGCATCACGGAGACATGGGGCATTACGCCCAGCTATCACATCAGGTACGGCCAGCGGTATCAGTACCCGCACCTCGACATCGCGCTGCTCACCACCATGCAGCAGACGACGCGCTCTGTTCTCAACCTGGTCTATCCGGCGCACGACCTCGAACCAACCCTCATCCTGGCGAGCGAGCAGCGGACGTCGACGATCAACGCCGACGACATCAGCTCGGCCGACCTGGCGGACCTGACCGTCAACGCCTGCCTGAAGCCGATGATCACCAGCCGCAGCCTGAAGCTGCAGACGTACCGCTGGGACCCCACTGCGACTCAGTCCGTCTCAGTGGCTGCCTTGGAGAGCCCCGCGTCAGGCGACTGGGTGCCGCTAAGCCTCGACGAGGTGCTGGAGAAGGCCAAGTCTGAGTTCGACTCGGCCTGGTCTGACCTCCAGGACTACTTTGGCCAACACCTCAACGGGTACAACACCGGCGATGACCAGTACGAGGAGGCGCTCAACATCCTGAAGATGGCGACCACCGCCTGGCACATCGGCCAGACCGCCATCCAGAAGCTGGGCAACATGTCGACCCAGGACTTCGAAAACGCCATAACCGACCCGGAGTTGATGTCCCACATCCTCAGCCAGGGCGACATTCTGCCCGATGGCTACGGCCCGGTGGTTTACGTGCTGATGGGGGTGATGGAGGCCGGCGGCCCGGTCCAGTGGATGGAGAACCAGTTCAGCAAGATCGTCGACTTCGTGGAGGGGGTGATTGAGAAGGTGGGCGGGTTCCTCGACTCCTCGCCGGGCCTCTCGATGCCGAGCGAGCAGACGCTGCTCTCGTGGACGCACACCGCGATCAACGTGCTCAACTACCTGGCGGTCATCACAGGCATCGGCGCGCTGGCCGACATCGCTGAGTTCCTCACCACCGCGATTGAGGTCTACAAGATCGTCAAGCAGCTGATCGACGCCGTCAACACGCTCGTCGCCACCATCCAGGCGGCGGGGGGGTCGATTGGGCAGACGGCCCAGTCGCTCGTCCAGATGGCGCTGGACGAGGCGCAGGCGTTGAGCAGCTCGATGAGCGTGGTAGGGTTGCTGCTTCAGGTCGGCATGATCTGGCTCAGCGTGGCCATCGTGCTGGCGACGAACAGTCTCCCGCCCCACGTGGCCTCGACCCTCATCGCGCGGGCCGTGGCGCAGACGATCGTCCTGGTCGTCATCTTCGTCATCGCTATGGTCGTCCCCTACGGCTGGATCCTGGTCGCTCTCATCGCCCTCGTCGCTCTCCTCGAGGAGATCCTCGGCGAGAAGATCAGCCCGGTAACGATCTTCCTTGATTGGTTCTTCGGCATTGAGATCACTGCGCTTTCCGAGGTCGCGGGGGAACCCGACGTCGGCCCCATCCACTTTGAGCCCATCGACCCCCAGGGCGGTCTGGTGGCGGAGGATAGGTTCCGGTTCTCGATCACGTCTACTGTCACCTTCCGGGGCTCTCCCGCTGCCCTCGACCAATCCTGGGCCGGCGTTCAGATCGGATACTCCGCCGGCGGCGGCAGGTTCCGCTTCTGCACCGCGGATCTCGGTGAGTTCGTGAAGGGGCTCGAGTACTTCGACGAGTTTGGCTACGAGATTCAGACATACGGCACCACAGGCCTTCACTGCCAGGACTTTCGGGTCAAGGCGGACTACGATTACTTCCCACACCAGCAGGAGCTCCGGTACGTGTGGAAAGTGGTCCCCAACGGGGAATACAGTCGCGGCCCCAAGACCCAGTGCGACCCCAACTACTACCAGGACGTGTACAAGGAAGCCTGGGCGGATTTCATCCCCGGCGTGCCCCGGGTGAACACCTGGATCCCGCTGGACGTCGCCATGGCCGTGTCGACCGTCAACTACGTCTGCTCCCCATACCTCGACATCGCCGACGAGTGCTACGAGTACAACGCGGGCCGCACCTCCCCGCCCCAGTTCACGAAGATCTACCTCGACATCCTGCCCAAGACCTTGTTCAGCTTCTGGGACTGGACCCCGCCGTTCAGCAATGATCCTGAGCGCGACCAGTTCTACGTCCTGAACAAGGACCCCGATGGGGATGGGCTGGAGGGGTACGTCGATCCCGTCACGGAGAAACTGGTTGGGCCGGACGCCCACCTGTGCCTCACGCCGTCCCACGAGTCATGGGATACCGACGGCGACGGCCTCTCCGACAAGTTCGAGTACGAAACGCCCCGCGTCCACGTCTGCAACAAGGACAGTGACGGCGACGGTGTCGAAGATGGCGTGGAGTTGTTGCGCGGCTCGCTGCCCAACGACGCCGACACGGACGACGACGGGTTGAGAGATGGGGAGGAGCTAGTATTCTGGGACGTTGACACGGACTCGCTTGTAGCTCCTTGGCGCATTGCGCTGAGCGGACAGTATCCCGGCCTGCCGGACCCGGCGGCGTTTCCCAACCCGCGCCACGCAAACCTGGACAACGACCACCGGAACGACAAGCGGGAGAAGGCATGGCTATCCAGCCCCAACGGTTTCGACCCCATTCCTAACGAGGCGGCGGAGTTGACCATCGACCCGCAGCTGACTCAAGGTGGCGGCACGCGGCTATGGGTGACGATGGCGCCGTGGCCGAACGACGGACCGGCAGCCCTTGACCCAGAACTGACGGTCACGCTGCCGGTGACGTTCTCGGATCTCAGCACCAGCGCCGGGCTATTGCCTCCTTCATATGTGCCGCAGTACAACGTCGCCACGCCGCAGCCTCCGATGGGACCCTACACATACACCTGGCAGCTGCCGCCAATCACGCTGAACCGCTACCTCACTGCGACGCTGACCGGCCTGCCGTCGATCCCCTCAGGACCCGTGACGGTGACGGCCGAGCTGGTCTATGACAGGCTGGGAACGACCTACGTGGCGACAGACGGCGTGGCGCTGCCAGTCAACATGGGTGGGCCTACGGTGACAATCGCCGCCCCCGACGCCGGAGCCGTCCTCCAGGGCGGCGCGACGACAGTCTCCGGGCTCGCCGAGGACCCTCAATCGGCCTCGGCAGTCTACGTCTGCGCCAAGACGTCGGCGACATGTATCGCCGGCGATTGGGTGCAGGCCTCCGGCGGTGACGCCTGGTCGTACACCTGGACGCCGCCGGCTGACGACGTCTACTATATCCAGGCCTACGGCGTTGACGGCTACGGCGTGGTCGGCCCGGCCTCTACGCCGATCACCGTGAGCGTGGACGGAACCCCACCCTCTGAGGTGGCTTTCGACCTGAGCAGCACGTCCTATCTCTCAACGACCTTCTTCAGCGACACCCTCTCCACGGTCCACCTCACGGGGCAGATCGGCGATGATGCTAGCGGCGCGTATGCCTCCGGCGCTGGCGCCGCCGTGCTGCTCATCGACCACGGCTCCGGTGACCCCGCGAACGGCATCAAGATTCAGCCCGTCGACGAGCCCGGGCAGGTTCTGAGCGCCTTCTCCTACGACTGGTCGCTCCCTTACAGCGGCCTGGGCGGCGTGGCGCATGCTGGCGCCGGGATGTACACCCTGACCCTGGGCGCGACGGACGTGGCCGGAAACGCCGGATCGGACACCGACACCTTGCACGTATTGATCGACGACACGCCACCTCTTGTGTATAGCCAGGTGCCGCAAGTGGCGGCCGGGGACGAGCTGGTGTTGAGCGGCCGGGCGGACGACACCGCCCTGGTGCAGCCGCGCCTGCCGGAGCTCCCCTATACCCCGACGATGACCTTGGATAGCCACGACTCCGGCTTCTATCCCCAGTCAGAGGCCGCGCAAGTGCTGGTGGTCGGCGACGTGAACGGCGACACCTTCGACGACGTGGTGCTGCTCGAGCCCTCGGCGGCCTCTCAGCCTTTGCGCGCCGGTCTCTTCTTCGGCGGGCCGGGGGGTTTCCAGCCCGACCAGGACCTGGCCAGCGCGGACGTGGTTTTCGTGGGCGAGGCGGCGGGCTTGTACAGCTTCGCGCCCTCGGTCGCGGGGAACTTCGACGTGAACGGCGACAGCGTGGGGGACCTGTTGATCGGCGACCCGCAGGCCAACTCGAACGCGGGGCGGGCCTATGTGGTCCTCGGTCGGCGCGAGGGGGAGGGAGGATGGAGCTCGCCCTTCTACCTGACCGACGCCGATTGGCAGCTCGACGCGCCCCGGACAGTCGCCTTTGGTGCATCCGTGTCGTCGGCAGGCGATGTGGATGGCGACGGGCTGTCTGACGTCCTGGTGGGCGCGGTCCACGATGTCGCCCACATTGGCCTGGCCTACCTCTACCTGGGCCGCGAGAGCGGCGTTCCCCCAATCTCCTCGGTGATGCGCTCGCCCCATTGCTCCACCTGCGTGCCCCCTGCTCCGCCGGGCCTGGCCGGCCTGGGCGACACGGATGGCGATGGCCTTTCCGACTTCCTCGTCGCCTATCCGGGTTCGATCGATTTCCTGAGCGCGGTGGCCTTGATCAACGGCCGCCCGCAGGCCGACTGGCCGGCCAGCATCGACCTGCTGACTGGGGCCGACGCGCTGTTCCGCGCAGAAGGCACCCTCCAGACGGTCTCGCCCGTCGGCGACGTGGACGGGGACGGGCTGCGCGATATGCTGATCGGCGACCCCGATCCAATGGACTCCCGGGTGTTCGTCGTTCTGGGGCGCCGGGAGGGGGGCTGGCCTGACCCGCCGGTGGTCGATCTGGTGACGGGCGCCGACGCATCCTATCTTGATCAGACTTTCCTGGGCATCCCCAGGCGTCTGGGCGATGGACTGGCCCCGATGGGGGACCTGGACGGTGATGGGCGCTTCGACTTCGCCTTTGGGAACCCGGGCATCGGCTCCGGGCCGAACCGGACGGCGATCGTGCTGTCGGGCCTGATGACGCACACCTTGGATATGCCGGTAACCGCCGCCGACTCCCTTATCACCGGTTCGCCCAACAGCCAGCGCTCCGGCGAGGTCCTCTCCAGCGGCGACGTGAACGGCGACGGCGTGCGCGACCTGCTGATCGGTGCACCGGGAGAGCCGGCGGCGTTCCTGCTGCACGGTGATTTCGAGCCGGGGGACGTCGCCGGCATCCGGCAGGTGGAGGTGGGAGTCTACGGCCCGGTCGACGACCCCACCCTGCCCGTCACAGCGACGATGCCCTCCGACTGGCGCGAGGCGACGCTGGCGGTGCCCGGGGGCGCTGTCTCAACGTGGAGAGCGATTCTGAACCTCCCCGGCGACGGCGAGTACCGGGCCTATGGTCGCGCGGTCGACCGGGCCGGGAACCGCTGGGTGCCGGAGAGCTGGTACCTGGGCAACGTGTGGGTGAACACACCGCCGATGGCGCTGACCAGCCCGTACACGACGCTCGACGAGCCGGAGCTGATGTCGAAGACCCACCTTAGTCTCTCGGGCATAGCCAGCAGTGCGTACCCGATTCAAGCCCTGCGAGTCTACGACGGCTACTCTTGGTACCGACTCATGCCCACGACGGACCCGTGGTCACACAGCTCGACCATCCCCCGAGCCGACCTGCGCACACTGACCTTCCGCTCCGTGGCCCGGGATGCGTTTGGCAACACGCTGCACGCGTCGCGCACCCTGGTGACGGATACCCTGGCGCTGATGCCGGAGCTGTCGGCCAACCTGCCGGTCCACCAGTGGCACACGGACATCACGCCCATACTTCACGTGACCTGGCCGGCCGTGCCCGACCTTAGCACCATTGTCTCGACGTGGGCGTCGATCGACACGATGACGGACACCGTGCCGTCCGATCAGACAGCCTCCAACAGCGTCACGCTGGACTTGGATCAGCCCGGGACGTATTACGCCCACGTCGCCGTCCGAGATGGCGCGGGCAACTCGCGCCTGACGCACATAGGACCGTTCCTGGTCAACCGCACGGATACGCCGTCGGTGATTCTGCCCGATGGATGGCTTGACGTCGCCGGCGGGGAGTACCCCGAGGGCACGCTGCTAAACTACGACCCGTACGCCGCCGCCAAGCCCGCGGCGCTGTACGGCACCTGGGATGGGTACAACATCTACCTGGGCCTCCCAGGGAATCCGTGGGGCGAGGTCGAGCACCTATCGATCTACCTCGATACCGTGGCAGGCGGCACGACCAGCTCAATGGCCACGTTCGCCCCGACCTACACGTTGCCAGTGGCCGCCGACTATGCGCTGTCGCTGGGTGGCGACACCGACTCCGCGAGCGCGACCCACCGGTTGTATGTCGCGGAAGCAGGCGAATGGCAGCCCTTCGACGCGCCGGATAGCGACGTCGTGACCGGCTTCGACACCGAGATCGTCCTGAATCGGCTCGAGATCGGAGCCCTCGAGAAGCCGGTCAGGATGCTTGCCTACGCGGAGGACCTCGGCGGGGTGTGGGCCGTCCTGCCGGCTAGCGGGCGACCCACCACCACGGCCACCTTCGGTGGGCCAGGCACCATCAGCGAGGGCACTGTCTTCACTGACAGCCTGGAATGGGAGTGGATGGGCACAGGGCTGCAACCGAACGAGGGCCAGCACCAGGTCATCGCCCCCGTGGTGCAGATCGATCCAGGCGCCAACACTACGCTGTTCAGCAGCATGGCAACGGTGATGACGGTGACGGTGAACAACAACGACATCGGGCCGTACGTGAACGTGCCCATGACGGTGACGGTCGGTCCGACGCAGCCGGTGCAGATGATGGGCCTGTTCGGTGCGCCGGTGGGCGCGGACTGCATCTCCTGCCCCTCCGGCGAACGGGAGTGGGTGCTGGAGGTGGACGTCGATGCCTACGGGACCCAGGAGGTCACCCTCTTCCCCGAGACGTTGGCCGTCACGCCCACCGGCGTCTTCTCGCTGCCGGTGACCGCGGCCATGGCCAACAGCGGGCTACCCGGGGCGCCCCAGCCTCCGGCCCGGGCGCAGTACACGCTGGACCAGGGGGTCGCCTCGGTGAACTTCGTCTCGGCAGGCCAGGTCGATTACGTCAAGCCGGGGACGCACAGCCTCGACTTCGTGACCGGGCCGGAGAGGTTCCTGGGCTGCTACCAGGACGTGGAGGCGGACATGGGCTTCGGCTACACCACGGCCTGCAAGCTCGGCGACTGCTTCGCCATCACCGGCACGCTGCCGTCCTCCTCGTCGACGGTTTGGAGGCTGCGAGTCCGCAGCGACAATAGCCTCGTCTCGGAAGAGGTCACGAAGACGCTGGTGACGGACGACTCGGTGCCCAACGTGCAGATCACGCCGGTAGGATCCTTGAGCGGAAGCTACGTACGTCTCGTTGGTAGCGTGCAGGACGAAAACCCGTTCGACCAGCAAGCGGTGAAGGTGGAGGTCAGCACGAACGGCGGCCGGTTCTTCCCCGCCTTCGTTTCGCCCGCTACTGTCTCGCCCACGCTGGGAATCGCCGCCGATGACTCGGAGACCACGTGGTCTTTCCCGATCCAGCTCACGAATCAGGATGGCGAGCAGATGGAGGTGGTGGCACGGGCGACCGACCAGGCGGGGAACGTGGGGCCCGAGAGCGAGCCGCTGACGGTGACGCTGGACGCGGTCGGGCCGGCGATCACGGTCACCAAGACGTCGCCGATGATGGAGGGAACGGTTTGGGACGGCTCAGGTGTGGCGTCGGTGGAGGTCAGTCTGGACGGCGGGGCGGAGTTCCACCCGGCTCACGTGTCGGCGGGTGAATGGACGTTCGATCCGGCCGCGGCGACGGGTCCCCGAGAGGGCTTCGCCATCTTGCGGGCTGAGGACCGCTGGGGGAACCTCACGCACCAGATGGTCGTTCTGCCAGCGCAGAACGTCTTCCTACCGCTGGTGCTGAAGAACAGGTGAGCTCGGCGAGCTATGGGGTCGGGTCGGACCGTTTCCACTTGCTATTCGACCATGCACAGTTCGCAGTGAGGCTTAGGGCCTGCGTCGGGCTGCAGGAACACCACTACACTGCGTTGCGTGGCACACCACGAGCCCGACCAAGTTCGCAGTGCGGCTCGCAGCCGGAGGCGGAGTGCGGCTGGGGCGCTCCTCAGTCGATTGGAGGTACCTCGTGGACACAACACAATGGATCATCCTTGCCGGCGGCTTCTTCATCGTCATTCTCGTGCCGGTGCTTATCTGGGCCGGACGGCGCAGGCCATAGGCCCGGGTTTCGTACACCTGCACAGGCTGTCCCACGGCAGGGGCACCGCCCGACAGGACCGGAATGAGGCAGGGACGGGAACGATCGCAAGGGGTGCGAGTCAGAGCAGCCCTGGCGTTGACAGGCATCCTCTGCGCTCTGCTGGGTTGCGCCGCGGCGGCAGGGGATGAGGTAGGTCGGGGCAAAGCCGGTGAGCCTCACTTCTACGTGCGCGAGATCACCAAGGGGGAGATCGTGCCGGAGGAGGGAGCACACCTGCATTTCGAGGTCCCCGAAGAGCCAACTCAGGTCTATCTTGAGGGCGACCGCCTCCTGCTCACGTTCGACCTGAGGGATGGGAGCAGCAGGCAGGTTGTGTTCGTCGTCCAGGAAAGGGGTCCTTCCACGCTGGAGGTCTCGTGCCCTCGATCGAACCTGGAGCCGAACCGGGCCGCGCCATCGTATGACGACCGGCGCCTCAATGAGGCCATCGCTGCCCACGCCCCAGTCGAGGTGCCCCCTCACGAATGGACGACATTCTTCAACGACCATCTGAGCGGCGTCTTCTCGAGCGACTGGCAGCTGTGGTGGGGTGAGGTTCCGCCCGACTGAAGTAGGTCGGGCTGGGCGGCCTCCGCCCGTTACCCGACAGAAGGCGGTCGGGCTACATTCGCCCGCCGACGTAGGTCGGGCTGGGCGGCCTCCGCCCGTTACCCGACAGAGGGCGGTCGCGCCAGGCGGCTTCCGCCCGTTACCCGACTGCCCTACGCAAACGCCGAACAAGCAACCCCATGCGCAACGTACGCCGCTTCTACGTCCCCAACACCATCGTATTCATCACCCTCGTCACCAAACACCGGCGCACGCTCTTCGACGTCGACCACCCACACCACGTCGAGATCTTCTTCGACAAACTCCGTGCCGTGCGTGAGGTCAAACCCTTCAAGCTCCTCGCCCACAACTTCCTGCCCGACCACGTCCACATGCTCCTACGCCCGACCGGAGAGGCAACCTTCTCATCCATCCTGCAGTCAGCACAGCGCAGCTTCACCTTCGAGTACAAGGATCGCTACGGAATCCAAGGCTCCCTGCACCTGTGGCAACACCGCTTCTGGGACCATCTCATACGCGACGAGGAAGACCTCAACCGCCACTTCGACTACACCCATTGGAACGCCGTCAAGCACGGGTTGGTCGCCAGGCCCGAGGATTGGCCGTTCTCAAGCCACGAGTACTGGCTGGAGAAGGGGTACTATGAGGTCGGCTGGGGACACGCGACACCCGCGAGCCTTGAGGGGGCAGACGACACCGAGTTCGGTGAGTGACGCCGATGTAGGTCGGGCTAGGCGGCTTCCGCCCGTTACCTGACATAGGGAAGGCGGTTAGCGGGCGGGTTCCGCCTTGACCACCGCACGTCCTCGTGTGGGGTCGGGGCTGCTACCCTGCCGATGTGGGTCGGGCTAGGCGGCTTCCGCCTGCTACCCGACAGAAGGAAAGGCGGTCAGGTGAAGGCGGTTGGCAAAGGCGGTCAGGTGAAGGCGGTTGGCGAAGGCGGTTAGCGGGCGGGTTCCGCCTTGACCGCCCTACATCATCCCGTTACCCGACGGAAGGAAAGGCGGTCAGGTGAAGGCGGTTGGCAAAGGCGGTTAGCGGGCGGGTTCCGCCTTGACCGCCCTACATCATCCCGCTATCCGACACGGGGCGGGCCCGGCGGGTTTCGCCTTGACCACCCTACGTCCTTCCGCCCTAGCTCCCCAGCTCCCGCTGAAGGTACACCAACGAACTATCGTAGCTCGGGTCCGGTCCCACCGCCTCCATCGTCCGCGCCACCGCCTCTGGCGCGGACAAACCCTCCGCCATCAACCCCTCCAGCAGCGCGAGCATCGCGGCGTTGTTGTGCGACAGATTGACCATCTCGTCCCACCCGATGACCACCGACGCCCCTCGGTCAAGGAACGCCTGCGCCAGGTCCGGCACCGCCAGGCTCTGGCAGCCGCCAATGATGATCACCGTATTCGCAAACGTGCCCCGCATGCTGCGCTCTACGAACTTGGGGCCGAGGGCGAAAAGCAGCGGCGACCCCTCAAAGAACAACCGGCTCGCCCGCACCTGGTCCTCCAGCTGCAACCGCAGGTACCGCTGCTGCTCATACTCCTCGGTGGTGAACAGGAAGGGGCCCGGCGCTGCGCGCGATGTCCGCTCGTCTTCCCCCTCCAACATGACCTCGCTCGTGGCGTGCGTCTGGAACAGGATCAGATCGTACCCCTTCGCCGGCAGGGTGCGATAGAAGTCGACGGTAAGCAGACCCGGCGGGTACTGGTCGACGGTGTAGCCCGCGTCCACCAGATAGGCCTCCGCCTCGGCCAGGAAATCGGGTGTGGGGAAGGAGAGTCCGGTCTGGTCGATGATCGCGGCCTTCGGCTGCGCTGGCGTGGCCGCCGGCAGCGGTGTGGGAGCGCCCACGAAAACCCGCTCCACGGCCCGCGGCGCCAGCAGGTTGAGGAAGCCCAGCGCGAGCAACAGCGCCAGGAACCCGCCCCCCACCCCGAGCACCACCCTGGAGATGGACCGCCGCTTGCCACCACCTGGTTCTACTTCCATCCCACCCCCCGATCCTGATTCTACGCCTGTACAATGAGTCCCGATCGCGCCGTATTCTAAGACGAAACGGGGCTGGAGAC
>JASFVG010000053.1:0-15934 GCA_050049955.1 Anaerolineae bacterium
CTATTGCTTCTAGTCTTGGCGAGGAGTATATCTGGCCCGGCCCCATCTGTCAAGACTCGCTGTGCCAGACGACGCAGTCCAGCTTGTTCAACCGAGGGCTTGGATGGGGCGGTGCGGGAGTTGTCGCGGCAAGCCAGAGCGACTGGAATCGCTACTACAGTGTACACTGTCTGCATCGCGGCTTGGACGTGGCGGTGCGGGAGTTGCCGTGGCAAGCCAGAGCGACTTCAGTCGCTACTACAGTACACACCGTCTTCGTCGCGGGCTGCACGGGCGGTGCGGGAGTTGTCGTTGCAAACCAGAGCGACCGAAGTCGCCACTACAGTATACAGCGTCTGCATCGCGGATTCGTGGGGTGCGGTGCGGGAGTTGTCGTGACAAGCCATAGCGACTGAAGTCGTCACTACAGTACTCGTCATTTCGCACGCGCTCGAGAAGCCGCTCCCTGTGTCTCAGGCGACAACCGCTTGCGCCCGGGTCGGTCCATGGTATCATGAGGTCCGGCAGCCCACGATCCACTTGTGAGCGATAGGGCAGTCTCTGTCCCTCATCGAGCAGGAGTGCACCGTGGGCTGGTTTGTTGAATGGAAGGCAGTGGAGCAAGACAATGGACGACACAATCAAGGCAGTCATACTAGACTGGGGCGGTGTGCTCATGCGCACCTTCGACCCGAGCGCGCGCCGCGATCTGGAGCGACGGTTCCATCTCGAGCCGGGTACCGCATACGAGCTGGTGTTCAAGAGCCCTTGCTGGGACGAGGCGCAGCACGGGCGGATCGACAGTCAGGCTTTCTGGGCTGACCTCGGTGAGCGACTCGGGCTGGAATCGGCGGAGATCGAGGCATTCCGGAGCGGCTTCTGGGCTGGAGACCGGCTAGACCCGGAGATGCTGGATGCCATTCGCCACTATCGGCAGGCGGGCTATCGCACAGCCCTTCTGAGCAATGCTTCTGCCGGATTGCCCAACTACTTGGTGGAGCTGGGCATCGACGACGTCTTCGACGTCATCGTCGTATCTGGTGTGGAGGGTGTGGCTAAGCCCGATGCCCAGATCTACCTCAGCGTGCTAGAGCGGCTTGGTGTTGAGCCCCAGGAGGCCGTGTTCGTCGATGATATGCGCGTCAACGTGGAAGCAGCGCGGAACTTGGGCCTCCACGCCTTGCGCTTTCGAGGCCCGCGGCGGCTGTTCATCTCGCTGGAGGACATGGGGATCCCCAGCCCGGAGTTGAGGAGAGACCCGGTGCCTGATGTTCGGGCTGTCATCTTCGACTGGGGTGGGGTGATGGAGCAGCTGCCGAGCGAGGCCGACGTCGCCGCGTGGGAAAGGCGGCTGGCGATCGAACCCGGGGTGTTGCCGGAGGTACTGTGGGGCCAGGAGTGGCACAGGCTTGAGGTGGGGGCCATCACCGATGGGGACTACGCACGGTACGTCGCTGACCAACTCGGCTTCCCGGGTCAGGACGAGGCGCTTGACTTCCTGCAAGCCTTCTACACCAGTGACCGCCTGAATGAATCGGTGGTCAAAGCCGCCCGTGCCCTGCGCGACCGCTACCAGGTCGCCCTGCTGAGCAACGCCTTCCCGGCACAGAGCGACTTCATCCGCGATCAGTATGGCATAGATGTCTACGACGAGTACGACCTGTATGTCAACTCGGCCCATGTCGGCCTCTCCAAGCCTGATCCGGCCATCTACTATCTCACGCTGGAGCAGCTTGGCGTCGGGCCGGAGCAGGCGATCTTCCTCGACGACAGCCTGCGCAACGTCGACTCCGCCCGCCATCAGGGCATCCACGCGGTCCACTTCGTCGATCCAGTCGTGTCGTTACCCGACTTGGAGCTTCTGCTAGGGCACGCCGTCGAGTGAGGTAGCCCAACCGGGGCATCGACGACACTGGATGGAGCAGATCGTTTGCTAGACACTACGGGAGTTTGCGAGAACCTGTTTCGGGGATACACTCTAAGCGAGACCGCTCCAGGACCAGCCCGTGCCGGAGGGCAAGGATGGCTAGGAAAGACGCACCCATAAAACGCGTGCGCATCATCGGCATCTTCGCGCACGTGGATGCTGGGAAGACGACCACGTCGGAGGCGTTCCTGTACTACACCGGGCGCATCCACCGCGCCGGCGTGATCGATGACGGCGATACCCAGCTCGACTGGATGGAACAGGAACGGGAGCGCGGGATCACCATCACGGCCGCCGCAACTGCCTTCCATTGGCGGCGTCATCGCATCAACCTGATCGACACGCCGGGCCACATTGACTTCACCGCCGAGGTGGTGCGCTCCATGCGCGTCATCGACGGCGGCGTCGTGCTACTATGTGGCGTGGGCGGCGTCGAGCCCCAGACCGAGACCGTGTGGATGCACGCCAATCGCGACAACCTGCCGCGGGTGCTGTTCATCAACAAACTCGACCGGCTTGGTTCCGACTTTGACCGCGTGCTCAATGAGGCCCGTGAGCACCTGACCGACGCGGTCGTACCCATCCAGCTACCCATTGGACGCGAGGACGCGTTCGAAGGTGTGATCGACCTGCTGGAACGGCGAGCGCTGGTCTGGCGTGACGGCGACGAGGACCCAATAGAGGAGCCTATACCGCCTGAGTCGGTCGACCGGGCCGAGGTGGCGCGCGCCGAACTGGTGGAGGCTATCTGCGAGACGGACGACGCGCTGCTCGAGAAGTGGATCGAGGGAAACGAGCCCGACTTAGCGGCTCTCAAGCAGGCCCTTCGCCGCGCGACGATCGAGAGCCGGCTGGTGCCCGTGCTGTGTGGCGCCTCGCGGGAGCACATCGCAGTTCAGCCCCTGCTGGATGCCGTGATTGACTATCTTCCCGCGCCCGTCGACCTCAAGCCGATCCTGGGCACCGTGCCCGGCGATGGCGGTGAGATCATCGAGCGGCCGGACGATCCTGACGCGCCGTTCTGTGCGGCGGCGTTCAAGATCGTCACCGATCCCCACGTGGGGCACCTCACCTGGGTGCGGGTCTTCTCCGGGCAGCTGGGCGTGGGTGACACCGTCTACAACCCTCGCACCGAGGAGATGGAGCGCATTGGACGCATCTACTTCCTCCACGGCGGCCATCGCGAGCAGGTCGACCGGATGGCGGCCAGTGACGTGGTGGCTCTTGTCGGGCCCAAGTCCGCGGTGACTGGCGACACTCTTTGTGATCCCGTGCATCCTATCGTCCTCGATACCTTCGAGTTCCCTGATCCTGTGATCCGGGTGGCGCTCAAGCCGCCCTCGAACGAGCAGCGGGAGAAGCTACGCCAGGCCGTCCTTCGACTTGCGGACGAGGACCCGACCTTGGAGCACAGCTTCGATCCGGAGACCGGCGAAGAGACGCTAGCCGGCATGGGGGAGCTTCATTTGGAGATCGCCGTCGACAGACTGCGGCGCGAGTACGGCCTCACCCCACAGGTGAGCCCACCCGAGGTATCCTACCGGGAGACCGTGCGTGAGGTCACAGAGACCGTGAGCACCTACAAGAAGCAGACGGGCGGTCACGGCCATTTCGCTGAGGTCGAGCTGCGGGTCGAGCCGCTTGAGCGAGGCGAGGGCGTCCTTTTTGAGAACGAAGCCTCCGCCGCCAGCCTGCCGAGGGACTTCGTGCGCCCCGTCGAGATGGGCGTCCGCGGCGCCCTGGAGCGAGGCGTCATCGCCGGGTACCCCGTCACCGATGTTAGAGTCACACTGCTCGATGGCCGGATCCACGAGGTCGACTCAGCTGCTATGGACTTCGAGATCGCGGGCTCGCTTGCTGTGCAGGAGGCGGTCCGGAAAGCCCGCCCCGCGCTGTTGGAGCCGGTGATGGACCTGGACGTCAACGTGGGCGAGGAGCGGGTCGGCTCAGTCGTGGCCGATATCGGGAGGCGCCGCGGCACGGTCAACGCTATGCGGGCCCGCGGCAGCATCCGCAACATCGACGGTCGCGTACCGCTGGCCGAAGCCCGGGGCTACGCCACCGACTTGCGAAGCCTGACGCAGGGGCGCGGCACCTTCACCCTGGAGTTCGAGCACTACGATCTCGTCCCCGATGCCATCGCCGCGGAGATCATTGAGAGACGGCGCAAAGAGGGAAAGCTGCGGCTGCGGTAGGAGCCACATCCACCCGCCCACACGGGGTAGGCATCCATACTAGACTAGGGTGCTGACCGGCTGTGGGAATGGCAGACCCTGGTGCTGTCCGGGACACGACCAGCGAGCGGCATGGAAGAGAGGCCATGAGCGACTTGAGCGTTGCGATACGCGCTTTCACCTGGGAGGATCTGCCCACGGTCGTCGATCTGATTAATCGGTCCGAGGCGGTAGATCAGGTGGAGCGGGGCACCAGCGAATCGGAGCTCCGCATCTGGTGGAGTCCTCCGCCCGGAGACCCGGAGCGAGATGCGTTCCTCGCTGTCGTGGACGAAGAGGTCGTCGGCTTCGGGCGCATCGTGCTCCGAGTGGGGGACGGGTTCGCCCGATTTGAGGCCAGAGGTACGGTGGTACCCGAGCGGCGACGCCGGGGCATCGGGACGAAGATCCTTGCCGAGTGTGAGCGGCGGGCCAAGTCTCGGTTCGACGAGGTTGCTGCGACTATTGTCGAGTTCCAGGCGTACGCCGATAGGTCCCAGAAGGATGTGGCGGAGCTCTATGCGCGCTTCGGCCTAGCGCCTGTGAGGTACTTCTTCCAGCTGATGTACGATGCGCCGGAGATGCCGGCCAGGCCTCAATACCCTCCGGGTTACACCGCGCGCAACTTCGTCCGGAATCAGGACGAAGAGACGATGTGGCGCGTGACGAGCACGTCCTTCCGGGATCATTGGGGATACACAGAGGAGCTTCTCGAGGAGTGGCTGGAGTGGTATGGCGGCGACTACTTCGACCCCGCGCTGACCTACCTAGGTGTTGATCCCGGCGGGCAGGTGGTCGGCATGTGCATGTGCGTCATCTATCCTGAGCGGAACGTGAAGCTCGGGCGAGAGCAGGGGGTTGTGGAGGCGCTGGGTGTCCTGCCCGACCATCGGAGCCGCGGCCTGGGACGCGCGCTGTTGCTGGAGGGGATGCGGGCTCTAAGGCGCAGAGGCTGCACGCACCTGGCCATCGGCGTGGATAGCCAGAACCCGACCGGGGCGCTGCACCTCTACGAGTCGGTGGGTTTCCGCGAGTGGAGGACCTTCGTCGCCTTCCGCAAGCTGCTCCGCGAGTGACGATTTCCCATTCTCTCGCCGGTCCGACGATAGCGCGATGTTGTGCGGCAGCGACTTCAGTCGTTTTCGCCGTAGTAATGCGCGAGCTCATCCATCCCCGGCGCATGGTAGCAATGACACCAGCCGTTTCCATCGTGGTGAAGTTGCGACCTCATCCATCCGCGGCGTATTGTAGTAACGACTTCGGTCGTTCCCCGCCCCGCACCTAAGCGAACAGCCGCCTCGCAGAGGCGGCTCGCCCTACCTGGTCGAGTGGCCGGGAGCCGGCACCGCGCTCAACCGCCCTGCCGTCTGCTGAGAACCGACGGAGAGCTGTCGCGAGCCGGGCTCCCTACCACAAGGGGCCCACGCACATCCGAGTAGGCCCAGGCTCCTTCTCTGCTACGTGAGTTCGACGACCGCCCCGGCTTCCTCCAACTGCGACCGGGCTTCCTCGGCGGCTTCTTTGGAAATGCCCTCCATCACTGCGCCCGGCGCGCCATCCACGACTTCCTTGGCCTCGCGCAAACCGAGGGATGTCAGCTGGCGAACCGCCTTGATGACCTGGATCTTCTTCGGGCCAACTTCCTTGATCACCACATCGAACTCGGTCTTCTCGTCTTCCTCTGCTTCCGGGGCGCTGGCGGCGCCGGCCATCGGTCCGATAGCGACAGGCGCGGCGGCACTAACGCCTAGCTTCTCCTCGAGCATCGTGACCAGCTCGGATGCCTCCAACAAAGTAAGC
Organism: Anaerolineae bacterium; assembly: GCA_050049955.1. GTDB lineage: Bacteria > Chloroflexota > Anaerolineae > B4-G1 > B4-G1 > SKLM01. The sequence goes on from JASFVG010000053.1 coordinate 5,920, forward strand.
TCGCTGATCTGCTCCACAATCTGTTCTAGATCTGCCATCTTCAAATCTCCTTCTCACTCGTTAAGCTGTCGTTGATTCCGGTACAGCAGTCGTCCATTCAGGCTGGATCGGCCGCCGCTTTCAGGTCGGCGCCAGGTCCACCTTCTTCTAGCTTGTCCACGTGGGCCTTCACGACATTCAGCACCTGCCGGATGCCGCTGGCGACGACGCCGGCCACCTGGCGGCCCGGTCCGTGGATCGCGCCCAGCACTTGGGCCAGAAGAACCTCTCGCGGCGGAAGCTCTGCGATACGCTTCAGCTGGTCGGCTGAGAGGACCGCTTGGTTCATCCAGCCACCCTTCAGGACCAGTTTTTCCGTTTCCTCGCCGGCTTCCATCAGCGCTTTGGCAACTGGTGGAATCTCCTCCCTGCAGAAGCTAACGGCCGTCGGACCGACCAGCCACTTCTCGGGAAGCGACATACCCCGTTCCTCCAGCGCTCGCACCAATAGTCGATTCTTGACGATCTGGAACTGACTCGATATTGGTCGCATCTGCTTGCGAATCTCTTCCAGCTCTACCACGCTCAGCCCCCGGTAATCTACCAGGATGATCCCCTGACTCTCATCCAGCTGCTGAACGTACTGTGCAACGCGTTGCAGCTTCTCTTCTCTTGATAGCGCCAAGCTCACTCACCCCCTTTCATGCGTCTGACATAGAAAAACCCTGGCCGTGCTGAGGCAGCGACGCACTTCCAGGGATGGATAGGTCAAACCGCCTCGGCAGGAACCAATTAAGCGCCGTAGTGCGCACCTGCGGTCTTCGGCTATGCAGTTGTTACGAAGTCCGAAGCTAGAGGACAGGCTCCAAGGCTTGCGCTTCCACGGGATCGACCTTGATGCCAGGTCCCATAGAAGAAGTCACCACGATCTTGCGGAGGTATCGCCCCGTCGCTCCGGCTGGGCGAGCCCTCACGACCGCATCCACCGTTGTAACGAAGTTATCAAGCAGCTTGTCGGTCGGGAAGCTCACCTTGCCGATCGGTACGTGCAGATTGGCGAACTTGTCCACCCTGAATTCCACGCGACCGGCCTTGATGTCATCGATCATGCGCGGCAGCGAATCCTGGTCGATAAGGGTGCCGGCCTTGGGGTTGGGCATCAGCCCCCGCGGACCGAGGAAGCGCCCCAAGCGTCCAACCTTGCCCATGATCTGCGGCACAGCGAGCGCGGCATCAAAATCCGTCCAGCCGTTCTCAATCTTCTGGAACCACTCGTCGCTGTCCGCGACGTAGTCGGCGCCCGCCTCCCGGGCGATTGTCGCTGCCTCGCCCGCGGCGAAGACCAGAACCGTCACCTCTTTGCCCAGACCGTGTGGCAGGCGCACGGTGTCGCGGACCTGCTGATCTGCGTGCCTGGGATCGACGCCGAGCCGGAAATGGATCTCCACCGTCTCGTCGAAGTTGGCGAAGCTGGTTTCCTTGACCAGCCCCAGTGCGTCCCGTGGCGGGTAGAGCTTCTCCCGATCTACCTTCGCCAATGCTTCCTTGAACTTCCTACCGCGTTTCTTCATCGTCACTCCTTGTGGTGATAGCGGGCTAGGCCCTCCCACAATCTAGATGTGCGTCCTACCCCTCGACCTGAATACCCATACTTCGGGCCGTGCCCTCGATCTGTCGCATGGCCCCTTCGATATCGATGGCATTCAGGTCCTTCATCTTCGTCTCAGCGATGTCCCTCAGCTGGTCGCGGGTCACCGTTCCCACCTTGTCCCGGTTGGGCTCCGGCGACCCCTTCTCCACACCCGCCGCTTTGCGCAGCAAGTCCGCCGTTGGCGGCGATTTTAGCACGAACTCGAATGAACTATCCTGATAGATCGTGATCTCAGCCGGGACGATGTTGCCGGCCTGAGCAGCCGTGCGCGCATTGTACGCCTTGCAGAACTGCATCAAGTTGATGCCGTGCTGAGCCAGCGCGGGTCCCACCGGCGGAGCTGGGTTTGCCTTGCCGGCCTGGATCTGCAGCTTGACGACAGCCTTGATCTTCTTCATCGTGTCACCTCAAGCAACCTCAAATGCGATCTCCCCCGACAGACGGCGCCGGGCATTCCTAGATCCTCTCTACCTGGAGGAAATCAAGCTCCACCGGCGTCTCACGGCCAAAGAAGGAGACCATCACGTGCACAGTGGCCCTCTCCATGTCAATGGTGTCCACGTTGCCGATGAAGCCGTCGAAGGGCCCGTCGATGATCCGCACTTTCTCACCAGCATCGAAGCTCACCTTGATCTTCGGCGCCTCTGCCTCCATACGGTCCATGATCCCACTGACTTCCGCGGGGCGCAGCGGTGTTGGCCTATCACCCATGCCGACGAAGCCAATGACCCCAGGCGTGTCCTGAACAGCATACCAGGACTCATCGTCCAGAATCATCTGGACCAGAAGGTAGCCGGGGAAGATGCGACGCTCCACCGTGCGACGCTCTCCCTGGCGCAGCTCCATTTCGTCCTCTGTCGGGATGACCACCTGGAAGATCTTCTCCTCCATGCCCAACGATCTGACGCGTCCCTCGAGCTTGTGCTTGACCTTCTGCTCGCGGCCCGAGTAGCAGTGGATGACGTACCATTGGCGATCGTCAACTGGTTCAGCAACGCCGCCGTCCTCAGCAGCTTCCGGCTCGCCGTCTCCCTCGTCTGTGGGCTCAGCCATTTCCGCCGCCGGTGAGATGGCGTCCGTTGCCACGCTTGCGTCACCAGAGGTCTCCTCGCCGAAAGCCTCATCGCTCGACGTCTCATCCTCGGAGGCATCGGCCTTCGGGTCAGAAGTCGCGTCTGGGTAGACTTCACCCTGTGGCCCTTCCCCTTCGGCTTCCGCCGTCAGAGGCTCGGAAGCATCCTCGATGTGTTCGGTTTGGTTCTCCAGTTCCAGATCGTCTCCGTCCGCGAACATGCCCTCAACCTGTGGAATGACTACACCATCTGCCGATTGATGATCACCGCTGTGACTGCACTCGCGAGCACGACGAAGATCGCGACGCCAATGGCCACGGGATCAGATGTGATGAGTCCCAGGATCTCTATGCTAAACAACCAGTCGAGCAAACCCATGAAGATGGCCATGGACACCGTGACGCCCAAGACGATCTTGGTGAGATTCTCCGCCTCCTGCCGTGAGGGCCAATGCACCTTGCGTAGCTCGGCACGTGTGTCTCGCAGGTACTGCGTCACCGCATTGTCCCGTAAGCGCCCCAGGAACGTAGTCCTCTCCGTTGTCCTCGATTTCGCCATCGTGGTGGCTCCTCGTGCTAGACCTACCGTAGTCCGGCTGTGACGCCGACTACAGGTGCTCTGACATTTCAAGACACCGCCATGCGCCCGGCGGTGTCTCGCGATTACCAGGCAGGCCAGGCAGGAATCGAACCCGCAACCTTCGCTTTTGGAGAGCGCTGCTCTGCCTAGTTGAGCTACTGGCCTGCGAATCTGCTATCTGATCTCCCGGTGCAGCGTATGCTCGCGGCATCGGGGGCAAAACTTGTTCAGCTCGAGCCGATTCGGATCGTTCCGCCGGTTCTTCTCAGTCCTGTAGTTCCGTTCCTTGCATTCCGTGCACGCAAGGGTCGTAACGCCCCGCACAGGTTTCTTCGCCATCGTCCTCTACCCTAGTGTGAATCCTAGCTAGTCAGCCGCTTCCAGATAAGCTACGCAGAGCCCACGATGGGGATCGAACCCATGGCCTCACCCTTACCAAGGGTGTGCTCTACCGGCTGAGCTACGTGGGCAAGCCCTGTTTCAAGAGCAGCCACTTCCTGAACTCGCGTTATTCTACCCGATTTCACTGGAGTGTCAAATAGGATGCGCTGGGCGACCACGCACCGGTTGGCATCTGTTCGACGCCTGCCACACTCAGAACCACCTTGGGCAAGAGGGGATGCGCTCATTTGCGTCCGATGAGACCGGCCCCCGCCGCCAACTCCGCCAACTCCTGTGTGATCCCCTGGCGGCGAGCCGTCTGAGTGATCAGCGTCAGTTCCTCGATGAGTCGGTCCGCGTTCTGGGTGGCCGTCTCCATGAGCTGGAAGCGCGTGGAGTGCTCGGCTGCGGCGGCTTCCAGGAGTATCTCGTACAGCTGGACCGCGGCCAGCTGCTCGACGACGGAGGCGTAGATGCTGTGCGGGTCAGTCTCGATGATCGGTGGTGGCCACGGTCGTTCAGGCTGTGGACGCGCTGTCTGGTCTTCCCTTGGGAGTCTCGGAGGGATGAGACGAGCCACCCTGGGTTTATGGGCGCCGGTGCCGCGGTAACCGTTGTAGATGACGTCTACAGCGTCCAGATCCTCTTGCTCGTATGCCTCCAGCCAGCGACGAGTCAGGCCAAACGCCAGGGAGAAGGGGGGCAGCGTCGCCACGGAGAGTGTGCCAGCTGTGCCTGCTTCCAAACCCCGTCTCGCAAGCACACGCTCGACTCGGCTCCCCAACGCCTGGAGATTCACCTCGACGCCTCCCGCAGTTCGGGTCTTCAGATAGCGGTCCACCTCATCGGCGATGGCAACGTTAAAGCGGCCGCACAAACCGCGCTCGCTTCCTACCACGAGAGCTTCGACTCGCTCACGCCTTGAGGGGTCGGTTCCTTCGGCCTTTGCCCTGGCCGGGAGAGGAACACGGAGCAATAGGCGTCGGCGGAGGCGAGCACTGATGGCTGTCGGGGCATCCACGTGTAGAATCAACGAGGGCAGCAATGCCTCGAGGCGAAGAGCGTAGTCCCGCACGCCGCTGCGGCGCTTGAGCGCTGCCTGCCAGCTACCCAGGGAGATCGTGCGTAGGCCGCCCAGAATTGGCTTGACGCCGCGGATGTTCTCCAGGCGCTCTTGCGCGCGTTCTATCTGTTCCATCCTGGCCTCACACAGGGGTCCGGCGTCTCGCAAACCTCACGGTTTCAGTAGTTGTCGTTTCGTTCGATGGCCCACACGAAGACCACTGCACCTCCCAGCGTCTGTTGCGCTGGCATGAGTTCGCGGAATCCGTCTTCCTGCGCTGATTCGACGACTGGCTGCGATCGACAGGAACTCCGGATGATCTGGGTCACTTCTTCCAGTTGCTCGTCCTGCACAGCGATGAAGAGTGTCGTCTGCGCCTGGCGCAGCATGCCTCCCCGAGTCTCCACGAAGGTGGCCGTGTGGTTCGCTGCCACGAGCGCCTGCAGGACAAGCTCGGCCTGGTCACGCGGTATGATGGCCATTATCATCTTCATCGCCGTTCTACCTTTCCAGCTAGCCGGCTGCAGCACGAGAGAAGAGTGCCTCCCAGCCAACTGTTTGCCCGCCTACCCTGGAATAGGCGGGAACGCCTGCCAGTCAGCAGGGCAAGCGGGACGAGTCGTCGTCAGGAGCGGTCCTGCCTGGAGACCGTAGCACGGATGAGTGCCAGAAGCGCCTCCCTGGTTTCCGATGGAAGCTCTCCAGTGCGGTCGATCTGCTGCAGGAGCTCCGGTTCCTTACTCTTGGCCACATCCAGAATGCGTGTTTCGAATCGAGGTATCTCTTCCAGCGGCATCTGATCCAAGAAACCCTCCGTAGCGGCCAACAGCACCAGGATCTGCGATGACCGCGAGAGCGGTTCATGGACCGGCTGTCTGAGCGCGGCGCGCAGACGGCGCCCGTGTTCGATCTGCTGCCGCGTTGCCTCGTCGACCTCAGTGCCAAAGCGGGCGAATCGCGACACTTCCTCGAACTGCGACAGCTCCAGCCGGAGGTCTCCTGCGATGGTGCGCATAGCGTCTGACTGCGCCTGTCCGCCCACCCTTGAGACGGACTTCCCTACGTCCACGGCGGGCTTGATACCTCTGTTGAACAGGTCTGTGTCGAGCACGATCTGACCGTCGCAGATCGAGATCAGGTTGGTCGGGATGTAGGCGGCGATGTTGCCCTGCTGGGTCACAACGATCGGCAGCGCGGTCAACGAACCGCCGCCGTGCTCCTTACCGAGTTTGCACGCGCGCTCCAGCAGCCGGGCATGCAGGTAGAAGATGTCTCCAGGGTACGCCTCCCGTCCCGGCGGTCGGCGCAGAAGCAGGCTCAGCTCGCGGTACGCATCGGCGTGCTTGTTGAGGTCGTCGAAGACCACCAGCACGTCATGCCCTTCGTCCGTGAAGAACTCAGCGATCGTGCTGCCGGCATACGGCGCCAGGTAACGGAGGGCAGGCGGATCCTCTGGACTGGCGATGACGGTGGCAGTGTGCGCCAGCGCGCCGCCCCGACGAAGGGTCTCAATGACGCTCAGCGCGGAGCTCTTCTTCTGGCCAACGGATACGTAGACGCATGCCACGTCGCTCGCGCGCTGGTTGAGGATGGCGTCCACCGCCAAGGCTGTCTTCCCCGATTGTCGGTCTCCCACGATCAGCTCCCGCTGACCGCGGCCAATGGGTAGCAGCGCATCGACGATCTTGGTCCCTGTCTCCAGGGGCTGGTTCACCGGTGCCCGCTCGATGATGTCCGGTGCCTCACGCTCGAGATAGCGCATCTCGGTAGCCTGTACAGGGCCCTGGTCGTCAAGAGGCTCGCCGAGCGGACTCACAACGCGACCTAGCAGCTGGTGGCCTACGGGCACGCGGACCCGCCCGCCCGTGGCCGTCACCAGATCGCCTCCCTGTATGCCCTCGTCCTGTCCCAGGAGTATGACGTCCAATCCCGCTGCGTCCAGGTTGAGGATCAGGCCGCGTACGCCTGTAGGGAACTGCACCAGCTCGTCGGTGCGCGCGAGGGGCAGCCCCGAGAGGGTCGCGACGCCGTCGCCGATGTGTTGCACGGTGCCCACGTCGCGGAGTATGACTTCGCTCCTGGAACCGCTGCCATGCTCTGCTGCGCGCTCACGCAGCGTCCGCAGCAGCGGCTGCACGTCCCCCTCGGACCTGGCGGATGACGCAATTTCGGAAACGCGCCGTTTGAACCTCTGGCGAAGGTCGAGCTCTTGGAGGGTTGGCGACGACGGCTGTTCCTCCAGCCGCTCGTGTATGGTGTCTATCAGCGCCCCGACCTCGGGTCGGGCCCGATCAAGCTGTTCCTGATCGCTCATCAGTTAGTTGGTCTCGCAGCGCCTGAGATACTTCTTCCTGGAGTAGCTCCAATCGTCCAGCGATGGAGTTGTCGACCACGATATCTGCCAGGCGCACGCGCATACCTGCGGACAGCGAGGGGTCGCTGTCGATCTGGATGTCGACGCTACGATCTGCCAGCGCGCTCAGGGTGCGGGCCAGATCTCCCTGCTGTTGCGACGATAGAGGCTTCGCCGTCGTAACGTACGCCGTTGGTGTACGCTCGCCGAGTGAGCGGCGGAAGGCACGCACGCGCTCCATCTCCTCGCGCCCCATCTCCCAGATTCGCTCGGTGAGCTGCTCAAGCATGGTGTCGTGGATCTCGTCCGGCGCGACCTGTCCGATTGCCTCCGCGCTGACACCCAGGACGGCAGCGATCAGCTCGTCGTGGAACTCATCCACCGCCTGACGGCGCATGTCCTGGACGTCCTCGCGCGCGTCGGCCAGCATGTGCTCGATCTCCTTTTCGATCTCCTCCAGCATCTGCTGGCGCTCTGTCTCAGCGCGCTTCTCCCCTTCCCTGACGATCCGCTCTGCCTCTTCTTCGGCGGCCGCCAGTCGCTCACCTAGCTCCCGGCGCACTCTCTCGGCCTCCCGGCGATCCTGCCTGATCTGCTCCATCAGCCTGCCTTTCTCGGCCCGCCGTTCCTGCACGCGGCCCATGACGGGACGGAGCACGAACCGGTACAGCAGCCCGGCCAAAACGAGGAAATTGATCACTTGAAAGGCGATCGTCGCCCAGTCGAGATTGAGCATGCACTATCCCCCGGGGAAGAAACGGTCAATCACGGGGTTGGCAAAGATCAGAACAAGGATGACGAGTAACACGTAAATCGCTGTGGATTCTAGCAGGGCCATGGAGATGAGTAGGGTCGTCCGCAGGTCGGCCGCAGCCTCGGGCTGGCGCGTTATGCCATCCAGGGCCTTGAGAACGGCGCGCCCCTCGACAATCGCCGGCGTCAGCGCTCCGACCACGATCCCCACCGTCGAGCCGATGATAGTGACCAAGGTTATGAGGGTTCCAGGATCCATTTCTGCCATGTTGTTCTCCTTCTCTCAATCAATCATGCGTCAGCTGTTTGATGCGTCGTCCGGCTCCTCAAGTCCGGTACTGATGTACACGGCGGCCAGGGCAGTGAAGATGTAGGCCTGGAGCAAGCCGGTGAATATGTTGAGTCCAATGACGGGCAGCGGCACAAACAGGGGGATCAGCATGAACACCACCAAGACGATCAGCTCAGTGCTGAGCACATTGCCGAATAGCCGGACAGCTAGCGAGACCGTTCGGCTGATCTGTCCGATCACCTCCAGAGGAAACAGAAACACCGGCGAGGCCAGGTTCTTCAGATAGCCGAGCACTCCCTGTTGGCGCATGCCGAAGTAGTGGACGGAAAAGAAGACAACGATGGCCAGGGCAGCCGGTGTGTTTAGATCGCGAGTCGGGGCGACGATGGTCAGCATCCTTCCGCCCGGAAGTGGGATCCCCGGGAGGACGCTGAGGACGTTGGCCGCAGCCACGAAGATGGCCAAAGAGCCCAGAAAGGGAAGGTAGCGCTCGATGGAGTAGCCGGCCAAGAGATCGGAAATCAGGGTCTCCAGGAATTCGAGCACCATTTCCAGTAGCTCCGGTCGGCCGCGGCGCAACACGATGCCGAGGGCCAACACAATGACCATCATGATCCACGTGGAGACAACGGTGTCCCGCACGCCAATGCCGAACACGGTGAAGACAGTTTTGGGGAAGAAGCCAACCATGGACTCGCTCCTCTTCCTTTACTCAGTAGAAGGTGCTACCAGGCGTGTCCCCATCTTGCCCCTCGGTGTGCTAAGCCAGATCGTCGTGGTCCACCGGGCCAACCAAAGGCCAGCGAAAGCCAGCAACCCCGGGAGGGCGCCACGGCTCAGTCCCAGACTCAGCAGCCCGGTGACGAGCGCCAAACGAAGGATGAATCCGCCCCACGCCAGGGACAGAGGGTTCACGCGCATCCCGCTTCGCAGGCGCGAGACCGTCCACCAGCGCGTGAGGGTGTTCGCCGTGCCTACGATGCCTCCAGCAAGTAGCCACAGGGCTTTCACGGGTCGGCTGTCTCCTCCGGTGCGCCTTTGCTTGGCTTGGCTGCCTGACGACGACAGCGTTCGTCCATCCGGTGTATGGAGCGAAGCACGTTGTAGAAGCCGGCTCCGATGCCCAGGAGTAGGAGGCCGAGGGTGAAGATGTAGCTCGTGCCCAATGCCCGATCGGCCAGGTACCCGCCCAGCACCCCGCCGAAGATGGGTAGCGCCAGGTCCCAACCGAGCGATGTGGCCCGAAGCGCCTCCCGCCAGATCGCGCCATCATCTTGCTTCAATGTGGCTCTCCAAGATCTCGCGCTCGCCCCGGCCCAGCCTGATCCCAAGCTCTCTGGCTAACCGGTCGAAACGTCTTGCCTGCGCCACGGCGGAGGGTTTCCCAGGATCTCCCGGTACCGATTCTCCGCCGGTGAACAGCCTGATGTGGTTGCCCTCAACGTGTAGAATGCCGCTCGCTGCGCCAAACTCGTGCTCACCCCGCGCGTCGGCGTAGCGGAGCACGCCGCTGACTGTCTCGCCGAGCAGCGGGGCGTGCCCGGGATAGATGGTGATACCGGCGCCGTCAGCTAGGCGTACGTGGACCCAACGTGTTTCTTCAACCTCGAGCAGGGTCTCGACCGGCGTCAGCACGCGCAGGCGAAGCAAGCTAGGCATCCCCATCTGCTACCTGGAGGCGCCGCGCCTTTGCTTTGGCCTCATCGATGGTGCCCACCATATAGAACGCCTGCTCCGGTAAGCTGTCGTGCTGGCCCTCCAGGATTTCGCGAAAGCCGCGCAGAGTCTCGGCCAGAGGGACGCTGCGCCCGGTCATGCCCGTGAATGTCTCCGATACGAAGAAGGGCTGCGTGAGAAAGCGCTGAATCCGACGTGCCCGCTCCACAGCGAT
>JASFVG010000054.1:0-15903 GCA_050049955.1 Anaerolineae bacterium
AGGAACATGACGAATGGCTCGTCTCCCAGGTAGTCCCGGCTCACTTTGACCGCGTGCGCCAGGCCCAGGGGCTCATCCTGGGGGATGTACGTGACGTCGACGCCCCAGCGACCGCCCCGTCCGACCGCCGTCCTGATGTCCTCGGCCGTGTCGCCCACGACAATGCCAATGTCGTCAATGCCGGCATCGCGAATGGCCTCGATGACGCGGAAGAGTACGGGCTTGTTGGCCACCGGAATCAGCTGCTTTGCACTGGTGAACGTCAGCGGCCAGAGACGAGTGCCGCTGCCACCGCTAAGGATCAGACCTTTCACGAACGTTCTCCTTACTTGTGTGTGGTCCAAGCGATTGGTTGGCAGATCCCCGTGCCTCGCGACGCGGCCAGCAAGGCCATCAATACCCGCTCAGCGCAACGCCGCGCGTCGCCTCATTCAATACAGCCCCAACAATGCGCACCTGGACGCGCTCCAACAACTCCTTGGCACGTCGCGCGTGCTCCCGCCGCGTCTGTCCGGCGGAAACCACCAGAAGCACACCATCGACCTTCTTCCCGAGTACTGCCGCGTCAGTGACGGCCACGACGGGCGGTGCATCGAAGAGGATCACGTCGGCGCGGTCTCGGAACGCGGCGATGACCTGCTCCATCTTGCGGGATCCCAGGACGTCCGCAGGATTCGGCGGCAGAGGACCGCTCGGCATCAACTGCAGGTTCTCCACGCCGACGTCCAGCAACGGCGGGTCATCCAGTGCCTGCTCCTCCAGGATCATGGTCGTCAGGCCCCGATCGTTGGGCACTCCGAAGATCACGTGCAGCCCTGGCCGTCGCAGGTCTGCGTCCACCAGAATCGTGCGGCGCTCCCCTTGAGCCATCGTCACGGCCAGGTTGGCCAGAACATCAGACTTGCCCTCATCTGGCCCAGCAGAGGTAACCACCAGCGTCTCGACAGGGCGGTCGAGCGCGGCGAAGAAGGTCAGATTGGTCCGCAGCGTGCGGTAGGCCTCGGCGGCCGGGCTGCGAGGATCCGTCAAGGTGACAAGGTCAGGTTGGTTAGCCATGTTCCTCCCTTCGGGTTCCATTCTGGGCCCCCACTTGTGGGCCCCCACTTTGGGGGCCCCCACCTGTGGGCTCTCACTTGGTGGAGGGGATAGCACCCACGACGGTGAGCCCTAGCTGGCGCTCCAAGTCCTCGGGCGTGCGGATGATGCCCGCTTCCAGCCACTCCAGGAAGAAGATGATCACCCCGGCGACGACCAGCCCGAATACGACGCCCGCCGCCAGCATAATCGTGGTGCTCGGGGGCCACGATTGGCTGTACCGGGGCTGATCCCGGAGAATGGCCTCAACCCGATCCTCCTTGTTGAGTTTGGTGTTCTCCCGATCGCGCCACTGTACAAGCAGGTTAGCCCAGGTCCGGGCAATGTCGTTGGCCTGATCACCATCGTAGTCCTCTACCTCGATCTTGACAACCATGCGGTCGTCCTCGGCGGCGAAGTTGGTGTTCCCCCGCAGGCCCTCCGGCGTCATCGGGAGCTGCAGCTCGTCAATCACGTCCTGCGCCCAGTTGTAGGAGTCCGCCACAGTCATGTAGGAACGCAGCAGGATCTTTGCCGACTGTGTAAGGCCGAAGTCCGGTCGCGCCGGGTTGATGATCACCTCGGCCGTGGACGTGTACTGAGGATACTGGATTTCGCTGAACAGAACGGCGCTGCCAGCCGTCAGGACGACGGCGACGATGATGATCCACCACCGCTTGCGCAGAATGCGGACGTAATCACTGAACTCCATAAACCCACCTCCTCAAGCGAGCACGCAATTGTACCATGCGAGGGAGCTATGACCAATGGGTCAATGGTCAACTATCGACGAGGGATGCTCGCCAGCACCTCCCAACCCATCTCCTCCAACTCCTCCAATTCGCGGACTGTCGGGTCCAGGTAGTGCCAGAGAAAGGCTAGGCCCAAACCAGCGAACAGCGCTACTGCGATCCTGATCGCAGGCCCCATCAGCTGCACGCGAAGGCTGGCTGGCAGAGGGGCCGGAGTCGGCGGATCGAGCAGACGGATAGCAGGCTCAAGGCCCGCTAGCTGTGGGAAGTAGTCGCTGCCATCCTGCGTCAACTCCTCGGTGACGGCCTCGGCCAGGGCGAGGAGCTGCTGAGGATCGGGCCAGGTGATGTAGACCACCAGAATTGACTGCGCGTTGTCTGTGACAATGGCACTCCGGACCGCGCCAGCCGTCGTGTCGACACCTGAGTCACCAAGGCGATCGGCGACCGCCTGTGCGAACACGCCCGTCTCCGCGATGTCAGCGAGGCCGTTGGCGATGTACTCAGAGGTCAGCCATGGGTAGTAGCGGTCGTAGTCCAAGCTCGTGCCCGCAGGCATCGAGCCGGCGGCATACCGCATCACCACCTGGTAGCTGGTAGCCGGCGGCGCCATCGTGGCGACAACATAGACGACCACCACGATGACCGGTGCCATTACGAGCCACCAGCGCCGCAGCAGGATCTTGGCATAGGTCCTCAGTTCCATTCGCTGACCTCCTCGCTCTCGCTCCTCACGTCACCCTCTGGGCCACAAACCGACTCAGCTTCTCCCTGAAGACTGCGACAGCAAAGCGCTCCGCATTGGCCCGGCACGCGTCGGGATCCGTCGCGCCGGGATCAAAGGCCCGCACGACCTCGGTCAACGCCTCCTCCGTTTGCTCCCCAAAGAACACTCCCGTATCCCCAGGGACGATGGTATCCAGCGCTCCTCCGGCACCGTAGGCGATCACCGGCCGTCCAGCCGCCTGGGCCTGCACCGGAGCGATGCAGAAATCCTCTTTGCCCGGCAGGATGTAGGCCGTACAGCGGGCAAAGAGGGACGGCAGCGCCTCGTCCGGCACGTAGCCAGCAAAGGTGACCGTGGGGCCAGCCAGGGCCTGCAGCGCCTCGCGGTCCCGCCCCTCGCCGGCAATCACCAGCGGCAGCCCCAGCCGGCTGAAGGCCCGCACGGCAAGATCGATCCGCTTGTAGGGGACCAGGCGCGACACAATCAGGTAGTAGTCATCGCGCTCGGTCGACGGCAGGAAGCGTTCCGTGTCCACTGGCGGGTGGATAACGGTGGACTCGCGCCGGTAGAAGCGTCGAATGCGGTCCTGGATGTCGCGAGAAATCGCTACGAAATGGTCGACCTTCTGGGCGAACCGATAGTCCCATCGGCGCAGCACAGCCATGAGCGGACGAAGAGCACCCTTCAGCCACGCAGGCAGCGCTTCCCGGGCTGCGTAGGCATCGAAGTCCCATACGTAGCGGGTCGGAGCGAGGCAGTAGCAGATGTGTACGGCCTCGCCAGCTTTCACGCCGTGGCAGAAGCCGGACTTGTTGCTCAGTACCAGAGCGTGGTCCGAGAGATCGAGACCCGCAAACGCCGCGGGGTAGAGCGGCAGATACGCTTGGTGGTGCCGGTAGATGCCCGGTAGATGATCCATCCACGTCGTACGGATATCCCGCTCCCGGTAGGGTGCGGGCATCCCATCGCGCCAGTACATAGCCGTATGGATCGGCGCGCCGGGGAACAGGCCCACCAGCTCCTCCAGGACGTCCTCCGCGCCACCGATCTGGTTTAGCCAGTCGTGCACCAAGGCCGATTTCATGTCAGACCAGCTTCTCGCGGATAGGCCGCCAACTCATGCGATGGATCGGCGCCGGGCCCAGCTCACGTAGCGCCCTCCTGTGCTGTAGCGTGCCGTAGCCCTTGTGCCTGGCAAACCCGTAGCCCGGGTAGTCCTCGTCCAGTGCTGCCATGAGGTCGTCACGCGTCACCTTGGCCACGATGCTGGCAGCAGCGACGGTCAGGCAGCGGGAATCAGCCTTAGGGAGTGAGCGCTGCGGGAGGTTCACGCCGGGCAGCACGAGGTGATCGATCAGCAGCGCCTCCGCCTGACCTGACATATGGCGATTGAGCGCCTGAAGGGCCTGTGACATAGCCTCACGTGTGGCAGCCACGACGCCGAATCGATCAATGGTGCTCGCCTCAGCCCAGCCAACGCCAACGGCGATTGCCACATCCAGGATCACGGGCAGGAGCGCCGCCCGCCGATGCGCCGTAAGTAGCTTGGAATCGCACACCCCGTCGAGCGCAGCCGTGAGATCCTGCCGGTCCAGGGGTAGGACCACCGCCGCAGCGCAGACCGGACCGGCCCACGCTCCGCGGCCCGCCTCGTCCAGCCCCGCGACATAGGTGTGCCCCCTGGCCTGAAGGGCGTACTCCTCAGCGAGATCCGGGGTCCGCGACGCTCTCATCTGCTCGGGCGGGCCGCGCCTAGCTCTCGTCGTACAGCCCCCGCATCTGGTTGCGCTTCACGCGGACGACTTCTTTCGCCATCTCAACGGACTCCCTGAGATAGCGAGCCAGCGCGCCGGTCTGGTCCTTGGTATCGCTCTCGTCACGGTTCCGCCATTCGACCTCCACCTCCCGGATCGCGTAGCCGGCCCTCTCGAACAGGTAGAGGAGCTCCACATCGTAGGCCGAGACCTTCCACCCCGACGGCCTGTCCTTCTGCTCAAAGAACTGGAGACGAGGGAAGACCTCAAGCGCCGCCTCGCGCCGGGAGGATTTGAAGCCGCACTGCGTGTCGCTGATGTCCCTCAGGAGGAAGAGACGTCGCAGGGCCCGAAAAGCCATGCTGCCCGCCCGCCTGATAGCAGAAAAGCCCTCGCGGCGGGTGCCTCGCGACCCAATGACCACGTCGTACCCCTCTCCGTACCAGGGTAGGAGCTTGTCCAGCTCAGTCAGAGGTGTCGACTGGTCCATGTCAGTGAACAGCACAATCTCTCCACAGGCCTGCTGGATTCCCGCCCAGACCGCCGCAGGCTTGCCGCCGTGAGGGATGTCGGACAGAGAGAACCCCGGCTTGCTCGCGACGAACCGCTCGACCAGGCTACGGCTCTCGTCGGTCGATTCGTCATTGACAATGATAACCTCCCAGCCGTAGTCCCCGTTAGAGAGGTACCGCCACACCTCGTCCAGGACCCCGCGCTTCAGGTTGTTCGCTTCGTTGTAGCAGGGGATGACGACTGAGAGACGGGGCCGCACTTCTTTGCTTCGCATAATTGACTCGTACGGATGCCCGCCTACGGCGGGGAGAGCTCCAAACGGCGGTTAGTCCGGATCGACCACGTCTGGATGCGACACCCGGCTGGTATCATACCTACTTCACAACCTTTCGTCAATCCCGGTCAGCACGCGCTCGAGGTAAGCCCGGTCAACCTTGCGAAGGCGGTGGACGGCGCGCCGCTTGGGTAGCATCCTTGGCGGGCCGAGGATCAGACCCGCCAGTTGCCCTCTCAGGCGCGCCCGCGCCGCTGCCCCCCTCCAGGCCGCCAGGGCTTCCCCTGCGATACGGGCCTGCGCTCGCAGAATGGCACGCCAGTGCTGGCGCCACAGATCGCCCGGGTAGTCCTTGAGCAGAAGATAGATCGTGTTCCGTCCATCGTGGAAGCTCGCGGTCGTACCACCGCCGGTGGCGCTGAGCTTGTGATAGACGATGGCCTGGGGCGCGTAGAGACACCGCCAGCCAGCCAGTTGCGCACGCCAGGCGAGGTCGACGTCCTCGAGGGAGAAGAAGAAGTCCTCATCCAGCATCCCCACCTGCTCCAGCATCGTGCGGCGATAGGCCGCGCTGCCCCCACAGGCCCCGAACACGAAAGCCTCCTCGTCGTACTGCCCCTCGTCCCGCTCCCAGACGCCGCGATTGCCCGGTAGGCCGTTCACGCGATAGAAATCACCAGCCGTATGGAAGACGTCGCGTCGATCGAAAAGGAGCATCTTCGAGGCAATCATCCCCGCCTCGGGATGGCGCTCGAAAGCGGCGACGACTACCGCCAGCCAGCCCGCGTCGACCTCGGTGTCGTTGTTCAGCAGAGCGATGTACGCTCCCCGCGCTGACCGTATCCCCGCGTTGCACGCCCCGGTGAAGCCCCGGTTTTCGCCTAGAGCCAGGACTTGCACCTCCGGGTAGTCCTGGCCCAAGAGGGCCAGGGATCCATCCGTGGAGCCGTTGTCAGCCACGATGACCTCGAAGCCCTCGAAGCTCTGGCGCCGAAGGCTATCCAGGCATGACGGGATGTGCTCCACCCCGTTCCAGTTGGGAATGATGACAGAGACGGTTGGCCCGTCGGCACACTCTAACGTCTTTCTAATGGGCATGCTAGCGGCAAGCTGGTATAATGTGCCCATTGGACATCCAGGTGTCTACCACCCTTGAGGTGCTAGGCACCTTTTTCTTGCGGTACCCACAGGAGCCCAAAGGAGACAGACAATGGCCAAGATAACGACTCGCCATAGTGGCGATCTGCGATTCGAAACAGAGCTTGGGGATCACGTTCTTGTTACCGACGTCCGCAACAACAAGGGACCGAAGCCCCCTGAGATATTCGTTGCGTCCCTAAGCACGTGTGTGGGCGTGCTCGTGGCGGACTACTGCGAGCGGGTGGGCATCGACGCAGATGGCCTTGCCGTAGATGTCGACTATCAGTGGGCATCCGATCCCAGCCGCCTTAGCGACATCAAGGTGACGATCGACTTGCCCAACGCCGAACTGAATGGGCGCGCGAGGGCCATCAAGCGGGTCGCTGAGCATTGCCCGGTCCATCAGACGATCTGCACGCTTGATGGTGCCGCCATCGAGGTCAACGGCAAGGGGGGATAGCCGGTTGAGCCCCTGCCTCCTAATCTCCGTTCCCAACTCCCTTTCCGGCTCCGAGCGCGAAAGGGAGCTCAGTTTGCCCATTCCCTAGGCCTCCACCGTCTCCAGGAGCGGTGTGCCGCGCGTCTCGCGCCCAAGTAAGAAGACCGTGGCTGCAGCGATGGCAAACGCAACCGCATACAGGGTCAATGCGACCACCAACGAGATGGAGATCAGCCAGCCCCCCAGAATGGGCGCAATCGCGCCAGCGATGCGAGTCATCCCGCTGGCCCATCCCATGCCAGTAGCGCGTATCTCGGTTGGGTACAGTTCGGGCGTGTAGGCGTACAGCACGCCCCAGGCCCCCAGCGTGAAGAAGGACATCAGCACGGCCGAGCCCACGATGAAGGGCAGCCCACTCACAACCGCGAAGAGGTACGTGAACAACCCGCTGAACAGAAGATAGACGGCCAGCGTCCCCTTGCGCCCCCAGCGCTCCACCAGGTAGGCTGCCGAGAAATAGCCTGGCAGTTGGGCCAGAGCCAGCAGGAACGTGTTCTGATAGGTCCTCAGAAACGCGAACCCTCGCTCGACGAAGATGCCAGGCAGCCAGATGAAGACACCGTAATAGCCCAGCGAGATGCAGAACCAGGCAACCCACAGCATCAGGGAAGTGCGGGCGAAGCGTCTCTTCCAGAGTGCTGTAAGCGTGATGGCCTCCGTGCGCTCCTGGACCTTCAGGTGGTCGATCTCAATCGTCTTCCCGTTCTCCCGCGCCACCTGCTGAAGCACAGCGCGGGCCTCCGCCTCGCGCCCCTCAATGAGGAGATAGCGTGGCGACTCAGGTATGTGCCGGCGGATGAAGAAGACCACCGCGCCCGGCAGAGCGGAGATGGCAAGCAGGACCCTCCACCCGGCGTCCGGAAAGCGCGGAAGGACGAGCCAAGCCAATCCGGCTACGAAGATGGTTCCGACGGCCCAGAAGCCCTCTAGCAAGACCAGATAGCGCCCACGGTTCCGCTTGGGCAGATACTCCGAGAACACGGCGTAGTCGACGGGCAGCGTGCCGCCCACTCCGAAGCCGGTCAACGCTCGGAGGAGGAGCAGCCATACGTACCCCGGCGAAAGCGCGGACAAGAAGCCAAAGACAGAGTCGATCAACACCGTGAGCTGGAAGCCTATCTTGCGGCCCACGTAGTCCGTGATCGTTCCCCAGAACCAGGCGCCGCCGAGCATACCGACGAAGATGGCCGTGCCGATCAATCCGGCCTGACCCGAGGTCAGGGACCACTGTCGAATGACGATCGGTATGACGTAGGAGATGATGATCACCTCCATCGCATCAGCGGCCCAGCTGGCGCCGCAGATCGCAAGCAGCTTGTACTGGAACGGCCCGACACCTATCTCCTCTACAGCGTCGCCAACCGTAAGCGTCCTCTTGTTCATCGCTCGTGCGCCTTGATGTTGCTCAGACTATCAGAAGCCGCGGTGCGGCTCACATGGCGACGACCATCTGCGCAATCCTGCGATCGGCCACAGACATGGGTAACTGCTCCAATTCCGACCGTGACACCCAACGGAACGCTGCGCAGTCCAGGCAGCGCGGCTGCCCGTGCCGAACCCGGCACCAGAAGGGATGGAGGGTGATGCGAAAGTGCGTGTAGGCGTGCTCAATCACAGCGAGCTTGTCACCCACCTCAACCTCCACGCCGAGCTCCTCGTCGATCTCGCGCACCAAACAGTCTGCCAGTTCCTCGCCGTCCTCGCACTTGCCCCGGGGGAACTCCCAGAGGCCGCCCAGCATGTCGTCGAGGTTGCGCTGGGCCACCAGAATGGCGCCGTCAGCGCGGACAGTAACAGCCGCCGTAACAACGTAGTGAGGCACCCTCCGGTTCGGGCGTCGCACCGGAAGCACCTCCTGCTCGCCCGCTGCGTACGCTCGACAGAGCCCGACCAAGGGGCAGATGTCGCACGTGGGTCTTCGTGGCTTGCATACCGTAGCACCGAGCTCGATCAGGGCCTCGTTGAACGTGCCCGCCCCTGCGTCGGGTAGCAAGCCCATCGCTAGCTCCCTCAGCCGACGCTGCACGGCTGCACGGGTCACATCCTCACGGATACCGAACGCGCGGCAGAGGACGCGACGCACGTTACCATCCACCGCCGGCACCCGCTCTCCGAAGGAGATGGAGGCGATTGCACCGGCAGTGTACGCCCCCACCCCGGGCACCTCTAGTAGAGCGTCATAGGACTCCGGCAGGCAACCAGCTTGGGATCGGACTAGCTGTCTGGCGGCCTGATGCAGACGACGCGCCCGAGCGTAGTAGCCCAAACCCTCCCAGACCACCAGCACGTCCTCCAGTGCGGCGTCTGCCAGAGCATCGATGTCGGGAAAACGCTCGAGGAAGCGATCGTAGTAGGGCACGACCGTATCGACCTGCGTCTGCTGGAGCATGACCTCCGCAACCCAGACGCGGTAGGGGGTGCGGTCGTGCCGCCACGGCAGATCCCGGGCGTGCGTCTCAAACCAGCGCAACAGCTGCTGTGCGAGATTCGCGCTAGCCTCGGGTGTCAAAGAACCAATGCGATTCTGAGCCATAGGGGCGTAAGGACCCACGACAACTCCAACGACTCCGCCACAACTATACCCCTCCCCACGCAGAACACAAGTCTGGCCAGACCCGAGCATGGCATTAGAGCGTGCCGCGCGGCATTGTACAACCGAGGGATTTCTGCTATCATTTGCAGCAAGGAGCACACAATGAGGATCGGAGTCGTTTCCGACACCCACGACGACCGACGAAACCTCGAGATGGTCCTTGGCATGCTAAGGGCCGAAGGGATCACGCAGCTACTGCACTGCGGCGATCTTTGCGGACCAGCCATCGTCGAGATGCTGTCAAAATTCGACGTGTGGATAGCCCGCGGGAATATGGATCGTCATCCTGAACTCGACCAGACAGTGCACGAGACCGTGGGAAGGGACAGGCTGGCCTTCTCCCACCGGCTTAGGTTGGATGGCCTGTCTGTGGCGCTGGTCCACGGGCATCAGGAGCGTGAACTGCGGAGCTTGATCGGCGCTGGCGAGCACGCCTACGTGTTCCACGGTCACACGCACCGGCGGAGCGATCGGCGCGTCGGACCAACGCGCGTCATCAACCCTGGAGCCCTCGGCGGCATGCGCTGGCAACAGCGATCCTTTTGCATCCTTGACCTGGCGACGGACGAGGTCGACTTCGTCACGGTCTAGGCCCTTCGCGTCCAGCCTACAATTGCTCAGAGGTGCCTCTTGAAGAAAGGTCCCTTCCGCTTCTCCACCAGCCTACGGGTCCGTTGGCGAGACCTGGACGCGCTGAACCACGTCAACAACGTCGTCTACTTCACCTATCTGGAGGAGGCCCGCGTCGGCTACATCACCGAGTTGGGGCTTGTTACGACAGCGCCCTCTGGCATAGGCTTCATCCTGGCGGAGGCCAGCTGTCAGTTCAAGTCCCCCCTAACCTTGGGCGAACTCGTGACCATCTACGCGCGAGTGAGTGAGCTGGGCGACTCCAGCTTCGTCTTCGAGTATTGTGTGGAGGGGGAGGACCACCGGATCGCAGCCAGGGCCCGCAGCACGCAGGTGTGCTACGACTACGAGGAGAAGCGTCCCATCCGGATGAGTGACGAGTGGCGCCGGGCAATCATCGAGTACGAGCCCGGGCTGCCGTCTTAGGCCGCACCGCGAATTCAGACAAGGAGACCAGTCAATGAGCCTAGAACCCTTGCAGCCAAGTCAGCTGTGCGTGGCCTGTGATCCAGCACAGTTTGATTTCGAGACAACCGAGGAACTAGAAGAGCTTAGCCACATCATAGGCCAGGAAAGGGCGGTTGCCGCCGTCCGATTCGGCATAGGCATCCAGCGAAAAGGGTACAATCTCTTCGCGCTCGGCCCCAGCGGCACAGGCAAGCGCACAACCATCACACACTTTCTGGAGAGCCGGGCCGCTAAGTCGCCCGTCCCCTGGGACTGGTGCTACGTCGAGAACTTCGAGGATAGTCACAAACCGAAGGCCCTGCGGCTCCCGCCCGGCCAGGGCATCGAGCTGCGAAAGGACATGGAGCAGCTGCTGGAGGAGCTAGGGAGAGCCATACCAGCGGCCTTTGAGAGTGAGGACTACCAGACCCGCAGGCAAGAATCACAGGAGGAGTTTCAGGAGAAGCAGGAGGCGGCGCTGAACCAGATCCAGAAGCGGGCTGAGGAGCGAGGCATAGCCTTGATCCGGACGCCTGTCGGCCTGGCTTTCGCCCCGGTCGAAGAGGGTGAGGTGGTCAGCCCCGATGAGTTCAAGAAGCTGCCGGAGGAGAAGCAGGAGCAATTCAAGCAGGACATCGCCGAGCTCCAAGAGGATCTGCAGGAGACGATGCGTCAGGCGCGGCAGTGGGAGCGGCAGGCGATGGCTAAGGTCAAGGAGCTCGACCGCAACGTCGCCATGTTCGCCGCGGGGCACCGCCTAGAGGAACTCCAGGACAAGTATGCTGATCTCGAACACGTCGTGGCATACCTGGAGGCAGTCAAGGACGACGTGGTTGATAACGTGGATGACTTTCGCCGCACGGGCGATGACGAGCGTGATAGCATCTTGGGAATCCCCCTGCAGCGGGTTCGAGAGGCCAAGTTCCGTCGCTACCAGGTGAACGTCCTCGCAGACCATAGCGAGTCACAGGGCGCCCCTGTCATCTACGAGGAGCACCCAACCTACAACAATCTGATCGGTCGTATCGAGCACCTGGCCCAGATGGGGGCTCTGGTGACCGATTTCAACCTGATCAAGCCCGGCGCTCTCCACCGGGCGAATGGTGGCTATCTGCTGGTAGACGCCAGAGAACTCCTGATGCAGCCGTATGCCTGGGAGGGATTGAAGCGCGTGCTCCGTTCCCAGGAGGTGCGCATCGAGTCACTGAGCCAGGCGCTGAGCCTGGTCAGTACTGTGTCGCTGGAGCCCGAACCAATCCCGTTGGAAGTCAAGGTCGTGCTGATCGGCGAACGACTGCTCTACTATCTGCTTGACCACTACGACCCCGACTTCGGCGAGTTGGTCAAGGTCGAGGCCGATTTCAACGCTGAGATGCCCAGAAGCCCCGAGAATGACCAGCTATACGCCCGCCTCATCGCCACGATGGCCCATCGAGACGAACTCCGCCCCCTCGATCGGGGGGCTGTCGCCCGCATCCTCGAACGGAGCAGCCGCCTATCGCAGGATAGCAGGAAGCTCTCCACCCACCTGTTGAGTGTCGCGGATCTGCTGCACGAGGCAGACCACTGGGCCGGCCAGTCTGGCAATGGCGTAGTGACCGTGAAAGACGTGCAGAAGGCAATCGACCAGCAGATCGAGCGCGCTGATCGGCTTCGCGAACGAGTGCTGGAACGCATCGAGCGCGGAACTATCCTTCTGGACACCGAGGGCGAGCGGATCGGGCAGGTGAACGGGCTGTCGGTAATCGCACTGGGCAATTTCGCCTTCGGACGTCCCAGCCGCATCACGGCCCGAACGCGCCTGGGAAAGGGCAGCGTCCTCGATATTGAGCGGGAGGTCGATCTGGGCGGTCCCATCCACTCCAAGGGCGTACTGATCCTCTCAGGGTATCTGGGCTCGCGCTACGCCCCTGAGTATCCCCTCTCCCTCTCGGCCAGCCTGGTGTTTGAGCAGTCCTACGGGGGTGTTGAGGGAGACAGCGCGTCGCTGGCCGAGCTCTGCGCACTCCTCTCAGCCCTTGCCGGCGCCCCGATCAGGCAGTCCCTGGCAGTGACGGGCTCGGTCAACCAGCACGGTGACGTGCAACCGATCGGCGGCGTCAACGAGAAGATCGAGGGCTTCTTCGATGCCTGCAAGGCCAAGGGCCTCACAGGTGATCAGGGGGTTCTGATTCCAGCCGCAAACACTGAGCAGCTCATGGTGCGGCAGGATGTGGTTGAAGCGGCCGAGCGCGGTGAGTTCTCCGTCTACCCGGTCGCGAATGTGGACGAGGCCATCGAGCTGTTGACCGGCCTCCCGGCCGGTCGGCGCGACGAACAAGGTGCATTCCCTGAGGGGAGCATCAATGAACGCGTAGAGTCACGCCTGATCGAACTCGCCGAGAGACAGCGCGATTTCGCCGAATCCAGCGAGGGAGAGTACAACCCCACCGAGCCGGCCGAGAACGGGAAGGCGGATCCGGGGGCCGAGGGCGATGCGGAGACTGCCGCAATGCGCAGGATGGGCGGAGGTGGCCAGGCTTAGCTATGGACGAGCGTGCGGAAGGGGTTGCCATTCGACGCATCCTCATAGCGCTGGATGCATCGCAGCACAGTCTCGCCGCCCTCAGGGCCGCTGCGGTGCTAGCCAGCAGCCTCGAGGCGGAGCTACAGGCCCTCTTTGTCGAGGACACGAATCTACTGCGAGCGGCTGGGCTGCCGATGGCGAAGGAGCTAGAATATCCCTTCGCCAGCCACGCGCAGATGCATCCGAAGCGGATGGAACGGCAGCTTCGCGCACAGGCCAGCCAGGCACGCCGGGCCCTGGCATCCATCTGCGCGCGCGAGCACGTAGAGTGGACGTTTCAGGTTGTACGTGGCAGCGTAGCGGCAAAGGTCATCGAGGAGGCAGCCAAGGCAGACCTGCTATGCCTCGGCAGGACGAGCCGGCCCCTCGTCGACCGTCGCGGACTCGGTTCAACGGCTCGAGCTGCGGCCACCAGAGCAGAGCGATCCGTGCTTCTCATCTCGCATGGCGCGCCGATCCGACCTCCCGTCGTGTTGGTGTATGACGGATCCTCGTGCGCAGAACAGGCGCTGCTACTGGCCTCGCGGCTCACTGAGGATTTGGGAGGCCTACTGTGGATTCTCGTCCCGGCAGGCGCATCCAAGTCCTCCGACGAGATCCAGGAGCAGATCGCCGATCGGGTAGACGGCGAGAAGATCATGATCCGCTACCGCGAGTTGTCTGGATCTGGGATCACGGCCCTGATCTCTGCCGTGCAGGTCGGTGGGTGCGGCATCCTGGTGGTGAGCAAGGCTATGCTGCCCTCGGACCAGGTTCAAGTGCTGGTGGACGCCGTCGACTGCCCTCTGATCCTGGTGCAGTAGCGAGCTCCGAGTTAGCCCCCCTCTCAAACGCAAAGGCCCTCGCTCCCTTGCAGCGAGGGCCTTTCTGTTGGCGCAGTGCCACACGACTAGTCGGTTTCAATCTCTTCCTTGGTCTTCACCTCTACGTCGACCACCGTTGCGGCTTCCTCTCGCTTTTCCCTGGGTGGCTCAATCAGCGGGGGTTCCACATCGGCCTGCATGGTGGTCTGCCCGCGCAGAAAGGCCCCCTCGTTCAGAAGGAGCGAGTTGACCTTCAAGTTCCCCCACACCCGACCACTCTCCAGGATCTCGACCTTGTTGCCGTCGATATCCCCTTTGATGGCGCCCGAGATGGAGACGTTGTTCGCCTGGATATCGGCGATGACCTTCGCTCCTTCGCTGACGATAAGGTTGCCCGTGATGTCGATGGTCCCCTCGAAGATCCCATCTATGCGCGCACCCCCATCCGACTGAATGTCGCCACGGAAGTACGCATTCGGCCCGATGATGGTCTCAATTCGTGCAGCCCGACCACTAGCTGCCTTAGGTGTGCTCTCCGTGCCTCTACCTCTTCCGAACAAGTGTGCCTCCTCGTCTCAATTGCCTGATAACCGAGAACATAGTATACCAACCCCCTCGTGGTGTCAACCCGACTCGGGGACCACAACACGGCGGGCCTTCGCCAATGCCTCCTCCTCCTCACTGGTCATAGGCCTCGCACAGGTCCAGCCCTCGACTGGCTTGGCGTACACGCGCGTCGCATCGCGCCCGTAGAGGGCCGATATGACCATGCCGTCCCCCTCACCATCGGCCAACGCCAGAGAGAAGCTCTGGTCGCCTCCCGTGTCTTCAAACGCACTGTAGCGCACGAACCCGATGCCCTGCACAGCGTGCACCAGTGCCTTGTCGATCTGTTCCATGCGCACCACGAGCCGCTCGGCACGCGCGTTCATCTCCGTGAGCCGGGCAGCAAGCCGCTCCACCGCCGCCCCTACGCTGACATCCTCCTCAGTGGAGTAGATGCTCTCGTAGCGGCTCTGCAGCCTGCCGAGGCGGCCCTGGAGATCGAACACCCACATCACACCGACAACCAGCAGGGCAGTCAACGCGAGCGACCAAATCAGCAAAGCGATCTCCATAGTGGGGTGTCCCCTCTCCTACTCGACATGCACCGGGCCCAGGATGACTCGATCGCCGGCCAGGTGTCCTGACAAGTGTACCACAGGTAGGCGGCGATGAGAAGTCATCCCGTACATCCCGACCTCCAGCCAGTAGTCCCCAGGAGGCAGCCCCCCCGGGAGGGTGAGCCGGTACGGATCGACGTAGACCTGGCCCGGCAGCCACTTGGGAAACCAGAGGTAGGTGGGGGCGGACCCGCCAAGCGGCGTGTAGTCCCAACCCGCGACAGGGCGCTCCGCCTCGTCGATCAGGTGGATGAACACTGTGGCGCTGTCACGAGGCGACGCAACTGCACGCCAGTTGAGGACCAGGTGGAGCGAACCGCCGCCCCGGACAGTAACGGGCTCGTCCCAGGCATCCCTCCGCCTCTGCGCACCGACGCTCAACCGTGCCCCCATCAAGGCCACCTGATTGTCGAAGTTGGCCAGTGCCCGCTCTAGAACCCAATCCGGGGGTGCGCTCTCGCTGCGGACTACGCTTATGGTATCGAGCTCGATGGTCTCCTCGCCGGTAGAAAGAGGCAGTGTCGCCCGGCCCCCGGTCAGGTCGCTGTAGCCCAGGTGCAGCGGGTACTTCCCTGGCGGAAGCCCGAATGGAACCACAAGTTCGTACCGCTCCACCACGGTCTCGCCAGGCTGCCACTGGGTGGTCAGCAAGCGGCTGTCCGTCGTCCAGCGGTCTTCGACAGGCCCCAGCCTCCCATAGGGCATCCAGATGCCGTCCAAGGGCTCTGCCACGGATTGATAGATGACGATCTCCAGCGGATCGCCAGCGACCACCCTCTTCTCCGGCAGATCGTAGCCCAGCACGTGCACGCGGCCGTCGACCCACAGGTCCAGCGGGCGCGTGGGTTCGGCACGTATCACCGGCGGTGTTTCGACACGGTAGAACATCCCATCCGGCACGAGACGGAAGCCGGCATCACGTACCACCGGCCGGTAGTCGGGAAGGAACACCGGGCCCTGACCCATGT